>WRBX01000146.1 GCA_009784335.1 Oscillospiraceae bacterium | reverse complement strand
TCGCCCATTGTGTAACCTTTCTGAAACTCCTCTATGACAAGCGATTTTCCTTTACTATCATCCTCGCAGTGCATAATTGCATTGTGAAAATTGGGGTTAAACTCTCTATCCAGTGCCTCGATTTCTTGAATACCCAGCTTACTGAAAACTTCTTGCAGCTGCGCATTTATCGGCTCAATCTCCTTCGAACCCATGCCAACCGCGGCACAAATGCTATCGAATATAGGAAACAATTCTGTAATGATATCAACCTTTACACTATCACTCAAAGAAGCTCGCTCAACCGCTGTTCTCTTGCGAAAATTATCAAGCTCTGCCACCGCACGCAAGTATTTATCTTTGTAATCCATGGGTTCTGCTAACTTCATTTTTATTCTATTTGGAATTTTAATCATCCTCCTTTGCAATGTAGTGGCTAGTGATTAGTGGTTAGTGGCTAGAAAATTCTAATCACTAGCCACTAGCCACTAATCACTCAATTCAGCTGCCTTCAAGCTCTCTTGTTATCAAATCTAGCGTAGATATTGCTTTACCATAATCCATGCGTTTCGGCCCAATCACGCCAATCGTGCCAACCCTGCCATCTTTCGATTTATATTTGGAAACCACAATCGAGCAATCCTTAATCTCCTCGGCAATATTTTCATCACCGATTATAATATCCATCTTCTGCTCGGATGCAGAAAGCGGAGCAAGCGCATTTTTCAGCGCATCATCATCATCCAGAAAATCCAAAACCCGCTTAGCCTTGGCGATATTGCTATACTCCGGAAAATTCAAAAAGTTCGTGATGCCGCGCATAACAATCTGCTCGCTAACCTCTGATGGAAGGGAAAAAACAGTGTAATTAATCATCTTGGAATATAAATCAGCAATCTCGCGCACCAGCCCATGCACCTGGCTCGATTTTTCCTCAATCAGCGTTTTCAGGCGCTCTTTCTCATCAAAAGGCACAATCGGGCGCGGCATAATATTCTCAACATAATAGCGATATCCCTTATCAGTGGGCACCCTGCCGCTGGAAACATGCGGATGCTCGAGAAGCCCCATATCCACCAAATCCGCCATTTCATTGCGCAAAGTGGCAGGTGAAAGCTCCATATCACCGATTTTGGAAAGCGTGCGCGACCCCACCGGCTCACCCGTGGCAATGTAGCTCTCGATTATCGCTTTTAATATTTTGGTCTGCCTTTCAGCCAACTGCATGGTATTCACCTGCTTTCACAAAGCATTTAGCATATAGCATTTAGGGATTAGATGAATGTAAGGCTTCGAAGAACTCACTTTCAAAACTAAATACTAAATGCTAAATACTAAATGCTAGTAATAGTATATGCCATTCGTTAGCACTCAATACCAACGAGTGCTAATAACATAATAGCAAGAAAAAAAACTTTGTCAAGTTTTTATAAGTTTACAAAATGCTCCCAAAATGTTCCTGATTATTGTTCATTTTTGGTCGCATTTTGCATATCTTCGCAGGTTTCTTCGGCACTTGCCTCGAAACAAAATTATTTGTTCGCCAATTGCTCCAAATAATTTTAGCTCACCTATGTCAAGCTTTTGCAAAATGTTGCTTTTTTCAAAAAACTATATATAATGTTGATAATCGAGAGGGGTAGAAAAATGAATGAAAAAAAGGCTGTAAATATTGCCGGGAAAATGTATTCGATTATCGGCAGCAACGACAGGGAATACATCAAAAAAATCGCCGGCTTTGTTGACGAGAAAATGACAGAACTGATGGACAATAATCGCGAGCTTTCAACCGAGCGCGCTGCTGTTTTGGCTGCAATCAACATCACCGCTGATTTATTCAAAGCAGAGGAAAATGCAAATAATCTGCGCGCACAAGTTGGCCAGCTTATTTCTTCTACGAAGAAATAGTAGTTAGTGATTAGAATGAATGAGTTTCTACGAAGTGAGGCGGTCACAGACCGCCCCTACAATAGAGGCGAAAGTCTTGCGGTTAATCGTAGGGGCGATGTTTCATCGCCCGTGCTTCGAAGGGATTACCCCAGCACCGTAGGGGACGATGCCCACATCGTCCCGCACTTCAAAGTATTTACATCGGAGAAATAATATGCAATTGAAAATCAAGAAATTAGATAGGCGTGCCGTTATGCCAAAATATGCAACAGATGGCTCAGCCGGGTTAGATTTATGCGTTCTGTTAGACGAGCCATTTGTTTTGGAGCCGTTTGATAGAAAGGTTCTTCCAACAGGTTTGGCAATGGAAATTCCACAAGGCCATGTTGGTCTCTTGTTCCCAAGGAGCTCTGTGGGTGTGAAACTGGGCATTGGTAAGCCTAATTCTGTTGGTGTTATTGATAGCGATTATCGTGGTGAAATCAAAGTTTCCGTGATAAACTATTGTGATAAGCCTGTAATTATTGATAATGGTATGCGAATGAGTCAGCTCATTGTAGTTCCTATTCCTCGGATTCAGATTGTGGAAACCGGTGAATTAGAAGGCACAGCGCGTGGAGATGGTGGATTTGGTTCAACAG
>WRBX01000145.1 GCA_009784335.1 Oscillospiraceae bacterium | reverse complement strand
TGAATCACAGTAAGGTTTGGGCATTTGCGCTTGGCCTGCCAAATAGTCTCCGCCGTCTTAACCCCGGTTGCCTTGGCCAGCTCATTTTTCGCCAGAATTATCCCCGCGCGCTTTGCCGGATCGCCCGCCACCGCCATAGGAATCCCGCGAAGTGCCGGGTTTAGCATTGTCTCCACACTGGCGAAGAAATTATTCAAATCGCAATGAAGGATTACTCTATCCATATTAAAAATCTATTTGTTCTTGACAAAAATGTCAAATAATATATGATGAATCAAAGGAGTTGAAAAAATGTTTAAGAAAGTAGGTTTATTGATTATGGCAGTTGTTCTAAGCGCAGGATTGGCGGGTTGCGGGGCAGACAAAACCCCGATTAGCATCGAGATTGAATTGGAAAAAGGTGGAATCATTGAGGCGGAATTATATCCTGAAATTGCGCCCATAACTGTTGCAAATTTCACAAAGCTTATTGATGAGAGTTTTTTTGATGGCTTGATTTTCCATCGCGTTTATCCCGGTTTTATGATTCAAGGCGGCGGGTTTATGACAGATATGACGCATAAGCAAGCAGAAGCAATTAAGGGCGAGTTCAAGGAAAATGGAGTTAAGAATAATCTTAAGCATGAGCGCGGGATGCTATCTATGGCGCGCACTCCTGCTAAGGATTCCGCAAGTTCGCAATTCTTCATTATGCATGCGGATAATGAAGGGCTGGATGGCGAATATGCAGCATTTGGCAAGGTGATTTCCGGCATGGAATATGTAGACGAAATTGCAACAACACCGAATGATAAATCAGAGAGAGGTATTGCAGGGCGTCCGCTGGAAGATCAAATAATTAAAACGATTCGGAGAAAGTAATGAATAATATCGAAGAGAAAAAACGATTTTGGCATACCAGCAGCCATGTTTTAGCGCAGGCTGTGCTGCGGCTTTACCCCGATGCTAAGCTTGCGATTGGCCCGGCCATTGATAATGGCTTCTATTATGATTTCGATAATCTGCCGATTGCAGAGAGCGATTTGGAAAAAATCGAAGCCGAGATGGCGAAAATTGTTGCCGCCAATTTACCTTTGGAGCGCTTTGTGCTGGAAAGGCGCGAAGCTTTACAACAAGTTTGCAACAATCAATATAAATCCGAACTAATCAATGATTTGCCAGAGGGAGAAATCATCTCGTTCTACAAACAAGGCGATTTTACCGACCTCTGCGCCGGGCCTCATTTAGATTCCACAGGCGAAGTGGCAGCATTCAAATTGCTTTCCATTTCATCTGCTTATTGGCGCGGCAATGAGAAAAATAAGATGCTTACCAGAATTTATGGTATTTCTTTTCCTATCCAATCTGAGCTGGATGAATATCTACACATGATTGAAGAAGCAAAAAAGCGAGATCATAGGAAACTCGGCCGTGAGCTTGATTTATATTTCTTCGATGAAACCGCGCCGGGCATGGTTTATTGGCTACCTAAAGGTTTTATCATCATGAATGAGCTGATTAAATTGTGGCGCGAGGAGCATGAAAAGCGCGGATATGAGGAGTTTTCCGGCCCTCAATTGAATAGCAGTGCACTTTGGAAAACTTCTGGCCATTGGGAACATTATAAAGAAGATATGTTTGTTTTGGAAGATTCCGAGGGTAATGAGCAGGCACTAAAGCCAATGAATTGCCCTAATGCTATCAAGATTTATCAGCGCAAACTTCGCAGTTATAAAGATTTGCCGATTCGCCTCAGCGATGTTGATGTGATTCATCGAAACGAAAAATCAGGTAATTTAAACGGGCTTTTTAGGGTGCGTATGTTCCGCCAAGATGACTCGCATAATTTCGTGACCAAAGAGCAAGTAGGTGCCGAGATTAAAGAAATTCTTGAAATTGCTGATAAACTTTATAAGAAATTCGGGTTGGAATATAAATTGAGCCTTTCCACTCGTCCCGATGATTTTATGGGTGAAATTGAGGTTTGGGATAAGGCCGAGGCCGACCTTAAAAATGCGATGGATGAGATAATCGGCGAGGGTAATTACGATATCAACGAGGGCGGCGGCGCGTTTTATGGCCCTAAGCTCGATATCACAATGAAAGATTGCATCGGGCGCGAGTGGCAAATGGGCACAATTCAACTTGATTTTCAGCTGCCCGAGAGGTTCGAGCTATCATATATTGATGCTGATGGCGGCAAGAAAGCGCCGATTATCATACATAGGGCGCTCTACGGCTCTTTTGATAGATTCATCGGCATTATCACCGAGCATTATGCCGGGGCGTTCCCGATGTGGCTTGCGCCTGTGCAGGTTATGGTGATTCCGATTGCCGAGCGGCATAGGGAATATGCGGAAAAAATCACGAGCGAGCTGCGGGAAAAAGGATTTAGGACGGAGCTTGATAGCCGAGATGAAAAAATGGGATATAAAATCCGCGAAGCGCAGACGCAGAAGATTCCTTATATGCTTGTGTGTGGCGATAAGGAAATTGAGGATGGCAAAATCGCCGTCCGCCACCGTTCTAATGG
>WRBX01000144.1 GCA_009784335.1 Oscillospiraceae bacterium | reverse complement strand
CGAGGCAGTGCATACGATTTTGCCGAGCATTGAAGGCTTGGATTGGATAGGCGAATGCAAGAATTTGCCGATTATCGCTTGCGGTTCGTCGGTGCGCCAGCTGGCGATTGCCGAAATGCGCAAGAAACTTGCCGGCGCGGGTTCGCTGCATGGCTATATGATAAATTATTCAAATGTGGAGTTTATGACACGGCAAATCGGAAAGATGTCGGCGCATGATAGGGTGGATAAACTGGGGATAAAAAAGGCAAATGCCGAGACGATTACCGGAGGATTGGTGCCGCTTATGGCGCTATTTCGTGCGACGGGCTCGCGCCGCATGGTTGTTTCGGAATTCGGTGTTTCGTATGGTGTGTTCTATGAGCAGTTTGCGCGGCTTAACAAGATGATTTCGGCGGTGGAGCCTGATGTGCTTGCCTGCTCGATGCGGCGGATTTTGGATAGGTATAACTGCGATAATTCGCATGCACGGGCGGTATCTGCGCTTGCGCTTGATATGTATGACCAAACCCAGAAGGTGCATCATCTGGGCGAGCGGTTTCGGAATATTCTCTCGGTGGGCGCATATTTGCATGATATCGGCGAATATATAGGATATCACAATCATCATGAGCATAGTTTTTATTTGATAAAACAGAGTGATATTTATGGTTTGGAGCATCAAGATAAGTTTTATGCAGCGGTGGTGGCGGGGCATCATCGCAAGAAAAAGATGCATTTTGACTGGATTAAGTATTGGCGCTTGATTTCGCGGCGCACATTTATCGATTTGAAAAACTTGGGCGAGATTATACATATTGCTGAGGTTATTGCCGAGCGCGAGCCGGGGGCGACGGGCGTGCGGCTGCAAATCGCACCGCAGACAATTCAGGTAGTAATCGAAAAACCGGCCAAGGCTAGGGGAGAAGTGGCGTATGGGAATAGTATTGGCAGGCTTTTTGGGCGGAAAGTTTTTGTAGTGTGAAATTAGAAGTTAGGAGTGGGAAGCTAAGAACTTCTAACTCATCATTCCTAATTTCTAACTTCTTTTTCCAATTTCTCGGCATTCATCCGCTGCATATCCGATGTCATCCATTGAAACTGGCTGGGGATCTGCTCGCCGAATTGAGTAGTGCTTTGCGTGTGAGGCTGCGAGGAAGAATAGACTATTTTTTTTTGCTCTTTTTTCATGGGAATCATCCTTTCGATATGGTTATTATTTGCTATTTTGAGTGAAAAATTCCCCTCCACCGGAGGGGTGTCGACGAAGTCGGCGGGGTGGTGTCATTTTCGCCTTTACACAAATTTAACAAAAGTGGGTTGACTTCTTAAGAGTAATATGATAGTGTTATAATAGGAAGTGAGATATGGACGAGCATGTCACGAAAATTTTGAATAATAGAGAAGCCTTTGAGAAAACCCTTGCACCATTTAGGGAGGGTTTTAATGAGCTGGAAGTGTTTGAACAGAATGCGGCGGTTAAAGGGTTATTTGATTGTTTGCAAAAGACATTTCAAGCAAAAGCGAAAGACACTCAAGGGAAATTTGATGAGTGGTTCAAAACCGCAGGGATAGAGCCTGTTTCGGAAGGAAAAGATATAGAATTGAGGAACAAGTTTTTGCGCACGACTCTTGGGCAAGATACTCCATATTATTGCAAGGGTGGGTTTATTGAATGGCCGAGTAGCTTTGCAAGAAAATTTCCGGGGCCGGCGGTAGCGGGAGCAATGCTACATGAGTATAAGCATGTTATTGATTATTTTATTGATGGAAAGGATGATTCTGTTTTTGTAGCAGGAGATATGGGGCATGATGCGGCCAATCATGAAGTAGATGCCACTAAATTTGCAATGAGTGTTATGAAAGAATTTGGTTTTGACGAGAAACAGTTTCATAGATATGAAGCATGGCAAAAGGCATTTAATGTTTTGGAGCGAAAAAATGAGATTGAGCGGAATGGGCCTTATGGCGATATGAGTGGCAAGGCGCTTGCCAATAACTTTTTGAAGCTCTATGGAAACTCCGAAGTTTATAAAGATATCTGCCAGAGCATGGCAATGGATTCTGCGAGTGGTCAAGGTGTGCGTGCGCTTTTGACAAGCGGAATAGCACGAGTGGCTAAGGGAGTGGGCAAGAGGGAATTGTTATATAAATATTTTGAATTTGAGAAAGCAATTAAGCGCCATCCTGATTTTGATAGCGAGCCAATTTTGCAAGGAGTGCGTGAGCATTTTGCGGAGCAAGGGATAAAGATTAGAAAGAGGCATGTTAAGAGCAAAGGATTAATTAAGGCGATGGTTAGAAGTAGATTTGTGATTAGGAAAGCATGGTGGAAAAAGGTGAGGCAGCCTCGACAAAATATAATGAATAAGAGTGTTTAGCCTATTTCCGAATAAAACTATTTGGCGGGACGGGGACAGGAGATTTAAGGTAGAAGGGCATTTCGGGGTGCGGGGTGGATTCGATGGGTGCGAGTGTGAGTGGGTCGAAGATTTCGGCGCGCTCTATTTTTATGTTGGTGCCGGTTGGGGTGAGGATTTCCAAT
>WRBX01000143.1 GCA_009784335.1 Oscillospiraceae bacterium | reverse complement strand
TTTTGAAGATTGATAGGAGCTTGAGTGGGATTGATTTGATGGCTTCGGATGAGATTTGGATAGAGGATGATGGGTATAGTTTTAATAGTTTTGAGGTGAAAACAAGGATTGGCATTGATTATGCAGATGAAGTTGATAGGGCGCGACTTTGGAGGTTTGTGGCAAAATGAGCGATGGGCTTTTTAGAAGGGTATATGATGTGGTGAAAACTATTCCGAGAGGAAAAGTAGCTACATATGGGCAAGTTGCGATGATGGCGGGCAATCCGCGCGCGGCGAGGGCGGTTGGATGGGCGCTTCATAAGAACCCTCATCCGATGAGTGTGAATAATCGCTTGCCGGCGGATTTATCCCAAGGCGTTGTTGCTCCTCAATCGAATGCGCCAGCATGCTCAATCGTCGCGCCTAGCCTTGAAAAAAATCCGCTCGCCAATCAATCATTAAACTCATCGCATGAGGGTTCGAACCCAGAACAGGAAAATATCCCTTGCCATAGGGTTGTGAATAGATTCGGAGGCCTTTCCGATGCGTTTGCGTTTGGCGGCCGAGATGCGCATAGAAGATTGCTGGAAGATGAGGGAGTGGAAGTTTTCGATTACCGAGTAGATTTGGCTAAATATCAAGTATAAATTTGGTAGATTTACCAAAACTAAGTAAAAATAGCGGGCGCACCTAGGCGCGCCCCTACGGTTTTTTTGTTAGTTTTGGAGGCAATAAATATGAAAGCAACAGGGATAGTGAGAAGAATTGATGATTTGGGGCGGGTTGTGATACCCAAGGAAATACGCAGAACTATGCGGATTCGCGAGGGCGACCCGCTGGAAATATTTACCGAGCGAGATGGGGAGGTTATTTTTAAGAAATATTCGCCGATTGGCGAGCTTAGCAATTTTGCTATGCAATATGCCGAAACGCTTTCGAAAACAAGCGGTTTTCCCACGGTTATTACTGATAAGGATAGTGTGATTGCGGTTAGCGGGGTGCCGAAGAAGGAGCTGAACGAGAAGCGGATTTCACTGGATATTGAGAAGATAATGCGCGATAAAACGACTTTTGTTAATCATAGCGGTGATAACGGGGCGCCGGTGGTGGACGGAGTGGACAAATATAATGCCTCTTTGATTTGGCCGATTATTTCAGAGGGGGATAGCATTGGCAGCGTGGTTTTTCTCAGCAACGAAGAGGGAAAACAGGTTGGCGAGGTTGAGGAAAAATTGGTTCAGAGCGCGGCGGGTTTTTTGAGCAAACAAATTATGGAATAGTGTAGTTTCAATAGTTAATTTGAGGTGCAAAAGTTTTTGCATCTTTTTTGTTGCAAAAACTTGACAAACTTTGAAAATATTGATATAGTTTTTTTAGTTAAGGGGAAGCTAATGAATAAAACTATTGGAATTGATCAAGAAATTTTAGCAAAGGCTAGCGAGATTTTCAGGCGCGAAGGGCGAGAGCTTAATGAAGCGCTGGAAGAGATTTTTAGATATACGATTGAGTTAAACAAGTTTCCTATTGGAAACGGGATGCCCGAGACGGTGGCCCCTACAATAAGGAAGAATACGAAAATTACAAAGCAGATGTGCGAGGAAATTTGGAAAACCTTTGTAGATTGCATAGTGAATGATAGTTTTGATTTTAATTATAGAGCCAAGGTGCTGGAGAGAGACTCCGGAGTGAGCCGCGGCAGCGCGTTTATTTACCTCACTGTGATTAAAAATATGTGCTCGGGCGTGATGAACACGCGGAATATGAAGATTGATGATTTGAAATTTTTTATGAATAAGGTGAAAGAAGAGCTGGATGAGCGGGCCAATGAGAATATGATTGCGTCGCTTGGCGAATCGGTTGGATATTGGAAAGAGAAACTGCCGGGGAATTATGCGGAAAAGGTGCAGAATATTTTAGAAGATTTTGGCGGTGATTCGGTGGGCAAGCTGAGCGCCAGTGAGATTTTGGGGAATTAGCATAAATAAAAAACTATATATTAAAGGGGAATAGAAAAATGGAAGGAATAAAGGCATTTACTCCAACGGCGGAGGAATATCAAAAGTATTATTCATGCAAGAATGAGGTTGGGAACGGTTGGTTCTCGTGGCTGGCGTCGCGCGGTGAGTTTGGTAATTATGCGGCGGGGGTGTGGTACCGAGGCGGCATCATTCGCCGCGGCCGCGATGTAGATGTCGTTGAAGGCGGTCACTCGCCGGCTTTAAAAATAAATCGGAACTCTGAAATCTTCAAATCTTTAGCCGCAAACTGTGAACTCGCGGAAGGTAATGCTATCTCGCTGGGCCAGAAACATGATTTAAGCAAAGATTGGGGCAAAGGCGAGTGTAATATTCCATGGGCGATGAAACAACATCACGGCGAAGAAATCAAATATTGGCTTGAATTAGCGGAAAAAGACCATATCATAATCCGCCCGACTCACCCGATTGCGTTTGGCATGCTATATAAAAGCGGCGTTTTCGGCGAGGGAGAATGCACGGCCGACAAGGTGAATAAATGGATGGAAGAGGAATTTGTGCGGGCGATAGGGAAGCTGAGGGGCAAAGAAGAATTGAAAGAAGAGCCTGCAAGCATTTTAGAGATGAAGAAAGAGATTGCTAATGAGAAG
>WRBX01000142.1 GCA_009784335.1 Oscillospiraceae bacterium | reverse complement strand
TAAAAGAAATTCATAAAATTTGGGATAAAAATATTGGTTTGGAAATTCCGAAAAAATCGGATAGGAGAAGCAATGGATTCCAATTTAGGAGCATGTAAATTCAAAAGAGTTGTGCTGAAAATCAGCGGCGAAGCCTTGGCCGGCGGCAAAGGCTTTGGGCTTTGCGAAGAAACCCTGTCAAATATCTCGCTTCAAATCAAGCGCGCTATCGCCGATTTCGGCGTCCAAATTGCTATCGTTATCGGCGGTGGCAATTTTTGGCGTGGGCGCGAAGGCAAGCAGATGGATCGCTCGCGCGCCGATCATATGGGCATGCTCGCCACTGTGATTAATTCGCTGGCTTTCCAAGATGCCCTCGAGCAAATCGGCGTTGAAACCAGAACGATGACAGCTATCGAAATGCGCGCCATCGCCGAGCCGTATATTAGAAAAAGAGCCGATCGCCACCTTGAAAAAGGCCGCGTGGTGATTTTCGCTTGCGGCACCGGTAACCCATTTTTCTCGACCGACACCGCCGCGGCCCTAAGAGCCGCCGAAATCGATGCCGATGTGATTTTGCTTGCAAAAAAGGTCGATGGAGTTTATTCCGCCGATCCGCATCTCGATAAATCTGCGATAAAATTCGATAAAATCACCCACATGGATATTTTGAATAAGAAGCTTGCCGCAATGGATTCCACCGCCACCAGCCTCTGCATGGATAATAATATCCCGCTCCTTGTCTTCGGCCTGGATAACCCCGAAAATATCTACAACGCAATAAAAGGCGATAAAATAGGCACAGTGGTGTCGTAACCTCGCCTCCCCTGTAAAGGGGAGGTGGCATCGCCAAAGGCGATGACGGAGGGGTTCGCTTTTCAAATAATAAAAGGAGAGTTACATGGAACAAAAAATGGATAAGGCAATCAATGCACTAATCGAGGAATTTGCAGGAGTTCGCGCGGGCAGAGCAACTCCCACCGTGCTGGCAAAAGTGATGGTCGATTATTATGGCACCGCCACACCCGTCGCCCAGCTCGCCAATGTTAGCGTGCCCGACCCGCGCACACTTATGATTCAGCCATACGATGCGTCGATTACCAAAGAGGTCGAAAGAGCTATTATCGCCGCAGATTTGGGGCTAACTCCCAATAACGATGGAAAAATCATTCGCATCGCTTTTCCGCCGCTCACCGAAGATCGCCGCAAGGAACTCGCCAAAACTGTTAAAGCGCGCGCCGAGGAAGCCAAGGTTTCCGTGCGCAATAGCCGCCGCGACGGCATGGACGATATCAAAAAGCAAGCCCTCCCCGAAGATGAAGCGCGCGACCAAGAAAACGAACTCCAAAAACTAACCGATAAAAAAATCAAAGAAATCGACGAAATCCTCGCAAAAAAAGAAAAGGAATTATTGGAAGTTTGATTAAATAAAATTTATATAAATAAGGAGGAAAGTATGACAAGGGCAGAAATAAAAAACAAAAGTAAGGGGCAAATCAAGGGGCACATTTGGATGTTTTTCTTAATCACCGTCATCGTTGGCGCACTGGCAATCGTGGGGTACATACCATTTTTCGGCGCAGTAGCACTATTCATTTTTTACCCGTGGATTATCGTCAACATGTATCGCATTTATCAGCAATTCGCAGTGAAAAATGTGGCACCCGAGCCAAGCGCACTATTTGCGCAATTCAAAGAAATGTGGGCAAAATCATGGGTTTTGATCATCATGATGGAACTATTCATCTTCCTATGGTCTCTATTGCTTTTCATTCCGGGCATTATTAAAGCAATGTCGTATGCCGCAGCGCCATATATTTTGGCGGCAAATCCAAAGCTTACAGGGCAGGAAGCGCTGAACGAAAGCAAAAGAATTATGGAAGGGCATAAAATGGATTTATTCGTTTTCTACCTTTCATTCATCGGCTGGATATTACTAATGATCCCAACTTTTGGTCTCTTGGGCATTTGGCTGATTCCGTATTTGAGCACAGCTGAAGCGAATTTTTTCGCAGACCTCGGCGTTGTGCCGGCTGAAGTTGAGGCTTCTGAAGAAAAAGTGGAAACAAAAAAAGAAATCGCAGAAAAGTTCGAGAAAATAGTGGAAGAAGTGGAAGAGGAAGAGGCTCCGGAAGCAGAACCTCCAACCGAAGAGTAAATCAAACAAAAATCAAAAGGGTGGCTCAAGGCCGCCCTTTTTTCTTTGTCGAGACTAACTACTAATTACTAATTACTAACTACTAATTAATAAATGCTTCCTCTTAAAAGCTCACATAGGCCACCTTCAACACTTTTCATCGCCTTATCAATCTCTTTTTCGCCTTTTTCGATGAAGCAAATAGACTCACGAAGCTCCTTGCATGCCTTGTCAATAGCAGCCATCGCCTCGAAAATCTCACGCTCGCCGCGCTCTAAATCGCATAGCCCCTTCTTGATATCTTTGATGCTCTCGATTAGGTCAATAATCGACTTTGTGTCGATTCTGCGGCACTCGCGTTCGCAATAGCCATGACTATGATACATAGGAGGCTTGCACCCGCAATCAGGCTCATGATGGCATGTATCCATGCATCCGCAGCCGTCAAATCTCATTTCTTCCATTTTAGTTATTCCTTTCATTTAATGAATTCACC
>WRBX01000141.1 GCA_009784335.1 Oscillospiraceae bacterium | reverse complement strand
ATAGTTAAGCACCCACTCTAACACACGAGCGAGAAAGGATAAAAAATGCTAATCCTCGGCTTCTTTCTAAAAGCAATTCTCTATTGCATCATATTCACTCCGTTCTATGTGCTTTTTAGATTCTTATGGCGCAAACATGCGAAAATATCTTTTTCTTGGAAAAAAGAATTATTATTATTCCTTTTCGCACAGTTTTTGTTTGTTTTCATATCCCAAACCTTAACTCCGCAGGGCAGCTGGAAATATTGGCGCGATTCATTTGATTTGATAAAGTGGCAATATTTAAGCATGAATTTAACGCCTTTCAAATCAATAATCCATTATTTGGCAAACCCTGATAATATTAATAAGCAAATTGTATTAATAAATCTACTCGCAAATATCCTAATCACTGCCCCCCTAGGCTTCTTCCCGCCGCTCCTATGGCAAAAATGGTGCAAATTTTGGAGAGTTTTCCTGTTCGGCACCATCCTAATTCTCGCCATCGAAACCCTCCAGCCGCTCGTCCTCCGCTCCGCCGATATCGACGACTATATCCTAAACATCCTCGGAATCTCCCTCGGCTATGCAATCTGGAAAGTTTTTTCAAAATTAAAAAATAGCAGCCCAAAACTCCCTTGAAATCGCAAGTTTTCCTTACGCTTTTTTTGTGCAATTCATTGACAATAATCTGCAATTTTTATAGTATTTATATAGATTCAATCGGTTACAAAATATAATCGTTTGATTGGAGTGAATCAGTCGGTTAGAATTGCTAACCAACTGAACCGGTTAGCAATACTAACCGGTTGAAGAGCAATTAAAAGAATATTAAAAATCCGTGGGCATCCGTCAAAATCCGTGTCATCCGTGTGCAAAAAAAAGGAAGTATTAACTATGGAAAACCAACCAAATCAAAAAATAATCAATGTCGAAATCTCAAAAGAGATGAAAAAAAGCTATATCGACTATGCAATGAGCGTAATCGTCGGCCGCGCGCTGCCCGATGTGCGCGATGGCATGAAGCCGGTGCACCGCCGCATCCTCTACACCATGCACGAAGCCGGCCTCACCCCCGATAAAGCCTACCGCAAATGCGCCGATACAGTTGGCTCGGTGCTGGGCAAATATCACCCGCATGGTGATGCATCGGTTTATGATGCCTTGGTGCGCATGGCGCAGGATTTCTCGCTCCGCTACCCGATTATCGACGGCCACGGCAACTTCGGCTCCGTCGACGGCGATTCCCCGGCCGCCTATCGTTACACCGAGGCAAGAATGAGCAAGCTTTCTCAATTCATGCTCGCCGATATAGATAAAGAAACCGTCGATTATATGCCGAATTACGATGATCGCTTGCAAGAACCAACCGTGCTCCCAAGCCGAATTCCTAACCTTCTCATCAACGGCTCATCAGGCATCGCTGTCGGCATGGCAACTAATATCCCGCCGCATAATATCACCGAAGTGATTGATGGTGTTGTGGCATATATCGACGATAAAGAAATCACAATAGATGGCCTAATGGAGCATATCAAAGGTCCCGATTTCCCAACCGCCGGCCAAATCTTAGGCCAAAGCGGAATTCGCTCAGCATACCACACCGGCCGCGGCAAAATCACCATGCGCGCCCGCGCCGAGATTGAAGAAACCAAGAATGGTAAAATGCAAATCATCATCACCGAGTTGCCTTATCAAGTGAATAAAGCCCGCACGCATGAAAAAATTGCCGAGCTGATTAAAGATAAACGCATAGAAGGCATCAGCGATATCAACGATTATTCCGATCGCGACGGCATGCGCTTGGTGGTCGATATCAAATCCGGCGCAAATGCAAATATCGTGCTAAATCACTTATATAAACTCACGCAATTGCAAGAAACCTTCGGTGTGATTAACCTCGCGCTTGTCGATGGCCGCCCCAAAACCCTAAATCTCAAAGAGATGATTTCCGAATATGTTAAGCATCAGGTTGAGGTTATCGTCCGTCGCTGCATTTTCGAGAAGAAAAAAGCCGAAGCTAGAGCGCATATCTTGGAAGGCTACCGCATCGCGCTCGACCATATCGACGAAGTGATTAAAACGATTCGCGCCGCCTACGATAACGCAAAAGAGCAGTTAGTTGCCAAATTCGGCTTCACCGATATCCAAGCCCAAGCGATTTTGGATATGCAATTAAAGCGCCTTCAGGGCCTAGAACGCGAGAAAATCGACGAGGAATATAATAAACTTATGGCGCTGATTGAATATCTGGAAAGCGTGTTGGCAAGCGAGGAAAAGCAATATCAAGTGGTGAAAGATGAAATCATTGCAATCCGCGATAAAGTGGGCGACGAGCGCCGCACCGAAATCATCCCTGTTTCAAATGAAATCGACGATGAGGATTTAATCCCCGAAGAAGAATGCGTGATTACCCTTACCCAATTCGGCTATATAAAACGCACAACGGTGGATACCTATAAGGTGCAAAACCGCGGCGGCCGCGGCGTTTCCGGCCTCGCCACCCGCGAGGAAGATTTTGTGAAATATATGTTCACAGGCTCATCCCACGCCTATATCATGCTATTCACCGACCTCGGCCGCGTGTATAACATCCGCGCATTCGAGGTGCCCGAAAGCGGCAGAAATGCCAAGGGCATGAACATCGTAAATCTGCT
>WRBX01000140.1 GCA_009784335.1 Oscillospiraceae bacterium | reverse complement strand
TGCAGGCCCCGGGTTTATCAATTTTTATTTGAAGGATGAGTGGCTTGCGGCGGCGATGAATCAGGTTTTGGAGATGGGCGAGAAATTTGGCGAGAACACATCGCTTGCAGGCGAGCGGATAAATTTGGAATATGTCAGCGCCAACCCCACGGGGCCGATGCACATGGGCAATGCCAGAGGCGGTGCGCTGGGCGATAGCCTGGCGCGCGCGATGGCGGCCAGCGGTGCGGAGGTTACCCGCGAGTTTTATCTGAATGATGCGGGCAATCAGATTGAAAAGCTCGGAAGCTCGCTTTATGCGAGGTTGATGGGCGATGAAGTTCCGGAAGATGGGTATCATGGGAAAGATATTGCTGAATTGGCGGAGCGCTTCCGGAAGTTGACAGTTGACAGTCGGCAGTCGACAGTTGAAGAATTGGTAGATTTCGCAATCAAAGAAAATTTAGCGAACATCAAGAGAATTCTTGCTAATTATCGCGTGGAATATGATGTTTGGTTTAATGAGAGCGAGTTGCACAAGGGCGCTATAAATGAAATTTTAGAAAAGCTGAAGGCCGGCGGGGCGGCATATGAGCAAGATGGCGCGCTCTGGTTCAAAACCGGCGAAGAAAAAGATGAGGTGCTGGTGAGGGCAAATGGCACGCCGACTTATTTTGCCGCTGATATTGCATATCATTATAATAAGCTGGTCACTCGTGAGTTTGATAAGGCGATAAATGTGTGGGGCGCCGATCATCATGGGCATATCGCGCGCTTGACGCGGGCGATGGAGATCTTGGGTGTAAAGCCCGATAGCTTGCAGGTGATAACTGTGCAATTGGTGCGGCTTATGCAAGGCGAAACAGTGGAGCGCATGAGCAAACGCAAGGGCGAGGTGATTACCCTTGAGAGCCTCATCGACGAAATCGGAGTGGATCCGGCGCGGTTTTTCTTCAATATGCGCCAATCCAACACGCATTTTGATTTTGATTTGGATCTGGCGGTGGAGCAGAGCAGCAATAATCCTGTGTATTATGTGCAATATGCGCATGCGCGCATACATTCGATTTTATCGAATGTAGTTGACAGTAGTCAGTTGACAGTAGTCAGTGGGCAAATGTGTAAACCGGAGCACGAAACCGAAAAGGAACTTGCAAAAAAGATAGCGGCTTTCCCATGCGAAGTCGAAATGGTCGCGCGCACTCTGGAGCCGTCCAGGCTAACCCACTATGCGACCGATTTAGCTGCGTGTTTTCATAGTTTTTACGGGGCATGCAGGGTGCTTGATGAAAATGAAGGAATAAGAGCCTCGCGGCTATGCTTAGCGCAGGCGACAAGGCAAACCTTGAATAATGTTTTGAGGATGCTGGGTGTAAGTGCGCCTAAGCAAATGTAGTTTTTTAGCACACGGATGACACCAAAAGTAGGGGCGACTGCAAAGGTTTTTTTCAAACAAGTTTTCAAAAATCCGGATTTTGACGGATGCCCACGGATTTAAATTTTATATTTTGAACGCGGATGACGCGGATTAACGCGGATTTCAATTTTGATATTATTGTGGAGAATTGCTTCGTAGGGGCGGATGGCAATCCGCCCGCGGGATGATTACCATCATCCCCTACGAAGCAAAATGTGCCACCGAAATTCGTAGGGGCGACCGTCCTCGGTCGCCCGCGGACGATGCGGAGCATCGCCCCTACAACGCACGAGGGTAACCCCAGCATTGTAGGGGGGAACAGTGTTCGCCCGCACTTCGAAGGATTTACTAAAAAAGGAGGAAATTATGCAAAAGGAATTGATATTTTTTGGTCGAGGCGGTGCATTTTCAAAGAGCAAGAATTATAATTCAGCATATTTTGAAACTGATGATAGTTTTGTTATCATTGATTGCCCAATGACTACAACAGAAAAGCTGCTTGAAATGGATTTAAACAACAAGAAACCTTATATTTTAGTGACTCACACTCATTCAGACCATATCGGCGGCATAGGAATGCTTGCATTTGCCTGCAAATTTCGGAAAAATATTAAGATAAATCTTGTTGTGCCTTCGCAGGAGATTTTAGATAACCTCAAAACATATTTGAAAATTGAAGGGGTAAAAGAGGAATTATATAACATTTGCCGCGCCGATGAGTTGGATAAAGAATTTTTGGTTAAAGCGATTAAGACAGATCATGTTGAAGATTTTGATTCCTTTGGTTATCAGCTTAATGTGAACGGCGTGAATGTCATTTACACAGGAGATACTAACACTTTAGAACCTTTTTTGCCATATTTGAGCGAGGGCAGCAGGCTTTACACTGAGATAGCAACTAATAAGAATTTAGTGCATTTATATTTTGAAGATGCCAAAGAAACGATTGAGGAATTAGTGAAAAATGGAGTTAAGGTTTATTTTATGCATTTGGCAGACGAGGAAGAGGCGCGGAAACTGGCGAAGAGTATAAATGACGGCAGAGGAGTGGAACTGGCTCCATTAATCAGCGATGGTAAAAAAATAATCATGTCAAGGAAATAACATTATGAAAAAATTCTATCTAACACTACTAATATTCCTATTCATCCCCCTTATCGCGTTTGCGCAGAGCCGGCAGGAGATGGCGGTGGAGCTGGCTGATATTTTCAGCTTAAAAGGCGAAAATTCAGGGCTTTATTACTATAACGATTGGCAGAAGATTGAGCCGAAAAATCG
>WRBX01000139.1 GCA_009784335.1 Oscillospiraceae bacterium | reverse complement strand
GCGATATCCTCGTCCTAAATAAAGTCGACACTTTCCCAAAAGAAAAAATCCTGCCGTTTATCGAGGAAAACAAAGATAAATATCAAGATATCTTCTGCGTTAGCGCTAAAACCGGCGAGGGCGTGCCGGAACTTATTTCCTACCTCAAAGCCAAAATGCCTGATGGTGAGCGGTTTTTCCCCGATGACGAAATCACCACCCAGCCCGAGCGCGTGCTCATGGCCGAGTATATCCGCGAGCAGGCCTTTCGCCTGCTGGGCGACGAAATCCCCTTCGGCACCGCCGTAATCATTGACAAAATGAAGGTTAATGATAAGAATATTCTTGAGGTGGATGCTGTGATTTATTGCGAAAAAGAGCGGCATAAAGGTATGATTATCGGCAAAAACGGCAGCAAGCTGAAAGAAATTTCCACCAAGGCGCGCCTTCAAGGCGAGCGATTTTTCGGCAAAAAGATTTTCCTGCAGGTGCGCGTTAAACCCGCTGAAAACTGGCGCGATAACGATGTTATGATTAAGAATTTTTTAGGGCAATAAAAAACATTCATTTTGTGAATGTTTTTCAATATATTTGCATCAGTTTACTTTTCCAACATCCTATCTAATTCTGTTTTATTTCTATCTCTTATCCAGTCATCTATGCTTTTTCCTTCTCCGGTGTATGGCATCGACGGCGATTGTTGATATCCCCTCCATGCATCTTGTGAAGGAGCACTATCATAAGTTGATTTTATTGCACCATTTGATTGTTCATCAATAAGCCTCTGCCTTGCAAGCTTTTGCGCTTCTTTCTCATATAGTTCAGAAATTTTTTCACTCACATTATAGACTTCTTTCATCAAAAAATCTTTAGCCTTATTAATTCCTCTTTCATCTAATACTGAATCTGTTTGTGCCGCTATACTGTATTTCGTGCCTTTTGTCAAAGGATACGAAAAATAATACCATTCAATAGCACCGGTTGCTTTTCCAATTTCCTCTTCTGTTTTTGCTTGTTTTAACACATCATCCATCAATATAATAAAAGCTTCTTCATTCTCATATCTTGATATTGCATCATTACCCATAGCTTGCCTAATATTGTGAGTTAAACAAAATCTTTCTAAATGTTTTGAGCTAATATCAAATTGCTCTTGTAATTGGTCAGTTTTTACACTACTTTTTAGTCCAGGTAATTTTTTATAATTGATAGACATAAGTTTCTCAAAATAGTGTGCAATTTCGACTTCCTCTCTCGACCTTTTGCACATCAACTCGCGAAAATTATGTGCCTTTTGTGCTTCCTGATAATATTCAGTAGAGCCCTTGCCATAATAAAAACTCTCGAATGCATTAAGGATATATTCATTAGCCAAATTTTCTTCATCAGCAAAGAAATTATAGAAATTAACATGAGTTTCAAAAGGTATAATCTGATAATCACCTTTCCATATTTCTCTATATTCCCCCTCCTTCTCTCGCTCACGCTGATTGGCTCTTTCTTTAATTTTTTTATGCACATTGCTACCAAAAGTTATGTTTGTTAAATCGAAATATCTGCGAGAATTCTTGTACAGATTGATTGATTCTTTGGCTGTGAAGCTAGAAAGTCCTTTTATGAAAAGTGCTCGATACAAACTTCTTTGTCTTGATGAAGATGGATATGTTTTATTACTCTCATAAATTATATCTTCAATAAAAGCTACTTCACCTTTTGGAAATAGTCCATGTCTACGAGTTTCACTTTGGAATAACGCTTCAATCATTTCGCGTCTTGCATCAGAGTAGTCTTTTTCCGTAGGCGCAAAGCTTTCATCCCCTATGGCTTTTCGAACTTCATCTAGCGTTATGCCTGTCGCCTCTACCATGTGACTTTTTTCCCATTCATCATAAAACATCTGTTTATAATCTCTTGCTTTTTGCAATATTTGATGCGTGCTTGTTCTCTCTTGTTGTTCTTGTGCTTTTAGCTCCGGCGCTATCCCGAACATTATCGTGCTTCCAACTGCTGCCATTAAAAGATTTTTAACTTTAGACATAAAAATTCCCCCTAAATAAAATTTGTCAGAGGGATTATGCGAAAAGACTCTCCCTCTTTTCAAAAATATAGTATATTAAAATTGCAAAATTGTCAAGTTTTGACAAAAAAATTCAATATGATAGTTTGTAAATGTGAAATTACATAAAATGCTAAATACTAAATACTAAATACTAAGCGACTGAAAGGAGCGCAATATGAAATTTGAAAATCTGAAATTCACCATTGATGAGCTTAGAGAAAAATTTGCGCCGATATTCCGGCAATATGGGCTTCTTCGCGCGTATGTCTTCGGCCGATATGCTCGGGGCGAGGAGCATGAGGGCTGCGGAATTGACCTGCTAATAAAAGCCGACGGCCTGCTCGAATTCGAGGTTTTCTATGAATTTATGCGCGATTTGCACCATGCCGTGCGAGTGAAGGTTGATGTCTCGTTCGAGGAGTATGTAAATCCCTATATGAAGGAAGAAATCGAGAAGGAGGCCATCCTGCTTTATGAAAAATAGAGATGAAATGGTGCTGCGCTCGCTGCTCGATATCACCGAGGAAATCGCCGCCGCGCTAAAGCGATTCGAGTGCGATACATTCGGGCAATTCATGAGCGACCCTGTGCTAAAGCGCGCCATGGCGATGTGCCTGATTTCGATTAGCGAGAATGT
>WRBX01000138.1 GCA_009784335.1 Oscillospiraceae bacterium | reverse complement strand
CACCACCCCGCCGACTTCGTCGGCACCCCTCCGAAGGAGGGGAATTTTGGGGCGCCGGATGGGGAGGAAGTGGAGGAGGCGCGTCGTGGTGCCCCAACATTTATTGCATTAGATAGTGGAGAGGTGGCCGAGCCGGATTTGATAATTGTGCCGGGGTTGGCCTTTTCCAAAGATGGTGATAGACTTGGATTTGGTGGTGGATGGTATGATAGGTTTTTGGCACGGTGGCCGAATGTGATGAAGATTGGGATTGTGCAGAAAGAGTTTTTGCTGGATAGGGTGCCGGTGGAGGAGCATGATGTGAGGGTTGATAGAGTTATTGTAATCTATGCAATTAGAGAGGATGATTTTAAATGAAGAAATTTAAGATTACAAAGAAGGCGAAAGTTTTGATAGTTAGTTTTTTAGTTTTTATAGTTTTGTGCGCTTTTGCGAATATGGCCGAGGTGGGAGGGTGGTATCGGGCGGCGGGGAGCGTGCAGATTGAGGTGCCGAGCGGGACGGGGACGCGCGGGATTGCGAAAATCCTCAAGAAAAACGGGGTTATTGGTTCGGAGATTCTTTTTTACCTGAATGCCAAGGAGCATAGCGCGCATTTTAAGGCGGGCGTGCATGAATTTGAGGGGCGGCGCACTTATGCGCGGATAATTCAGGAGCTGAAGGTGAGCCCGGGTTTGAATGGCATTCGGATTACGATTCCGGAGGGGTTTGAGAGCTATCGCATTGCTGAGCGGCTGGAGGAAAATGGGCTGACGACGGCCAAGAGCTTTTTGGAGGAATGCGATAAAGGCAATTTTGATACCGAGAAATATCCGTTTTTGAAGGATATAAAGCGGAAAGAGAATCGCTTGGAGGGGTATTTATTCCCCGCAACTTATGATTTTGCAAAGGGGGAGACCAATCGGCAAATGATTGAGAAGATGCTGGATAAATTTAATCGGGAGTTTACGGCGGAGATGTATGCCAAGTGCGGGGTGCTGGGGCGGAGCGTGGATGAGATTATAACACTGGCTTCGATTATTGAGCGCGAGGCGGTGGGGGAAGCCGATCGGGATGTGGTGGCGTCGGTTTTTTGGAATCGGCTGAATGCGCGGGAGACATGGATGCTGCAATCTTGCGCGACTGTGCAATATGTTTTGAAGGAGCGCAAGCCGGTGCTTTCGAACGCGGATGTTAAAATAAATTCGCCTTATAACACCTATATTCACACGGGGCTGCCGATTGGGCCGATTGCATCGCCGGGGCTGCTTTCGATTAAATCTGCGCTAAACCCTGCCAAAAGTGATTATTTCTTTTTTGTGTGGAGTGAAGGCAAGGGTAAGCATATATTTTCAAAGACTTATGATGAGCATTTGAGAGCGAAGAATGAATAAAAACTTGCCAATATAATATCATATATAATATCGTATTGGCATAAGGAGTTATCAAATGACAGCAAAACTTAAGCAAGCGAAAAAGTATTTTGAAAGCTCGAAAAGAATTTGAGAAAAAAATCGCAAAAATGGAGCCGAAAGCGCCGGATGAATTTGATTTGCAATTATTGGAAAGAAGCGCGGCAGGAAAATGATGCGCAGGACGAAGGGATTTCATTGGACGATGTCATTGCGCAAAAAGAGTTTAATGGGAAGATTCTGCTGAGGATTCCGCGGGAATTGCAAGCGGATTTGTTTTACGATGCGAAAATGCAAGGGGTTAGCATGAACCAATTGTGCTTGTTTAGGCTGGCGCAGAATACGCCGAGGAGGGTTTATTAGCGAGCATGATAGTCGCTTTGCACGGCTTGAAGGAGTTTCTTGATTTTTAATATGAAAATCAAAATTAAACCTATATTCATTTTTCTGAATATAGGTTTTTTAGTGAAAGGGAAAATGCTTTTAGCGCACTTGTTCTTTTGGAACTTTTAGCGAATATGCATCTTGCACTTCAAGCACTTCACTATTCGAAAAGTTTTATTTAAAGCGCTAGACCTTGTTTTGGATGGTCTGATATTTTTATTGGAAAGTTTTCAATGGAATCTTTAGTTTTTTCGAATAATTCTTTTTTGCCAAGTATTTCATATAATCTTTTTTTAGGAATCGAGATGAGGTAGATGGCAGAATTATAATAGCTTTGTTCTAATTTGCAAGTTAGTTTGTGTTCTTTAATGGTTTTCTTAAAAGCTGAATGTATTTTATAATTCAGTCGACGAGAGCTACCTACAAAAACTTCAGAACTAAGAATACTAGGATCAATAGCATTTTTTTGCAGCAATGCCAATATAGAATCATTGGCAATTTTGTGACCTTCTATCATCTTTGATAAATCCTTAAGCTTACTTTTAATTCTTTCATGAGTGCGTGACATTATTATTACCCCCTCTTCATATTTTAATGTAGCATAAAAATTTCAAATTGTCAATAATTTGACAAATTTTATATTTTTGGTAATATATGACAATAATATAATAAAATAAGGAGAGTATTTTTATGGCAGTAGCAAAAGCAGGGATTAATGGTTTTGGCAGGATTGGGCGGCTGGTTCTTCGCGCGGCGATTGAATCGGGAAAGGTGGATATTGTAGCGATTAATGATCCGTTTATTGATGCGGAATATATGGTATATTTGCTAAAATATGACACAGTGCACGGGCAATTTGAAGGTGAAGCTTCTGAGGAAGATGGTAATCTGATTGTGAACGGCAAGAAAATT
>WRBX01000137.1 GCA_009784335.1 Oscillospiraceae bacterium | reverse complement strand
TCGACCTCGAAAGACGGCAGCTATGGCTTTGGCAAAACCGATGCCGATGTGACTAAGACCAAGACTGAGAATGCACTAAAAGAACTATTCCGCCCTGAGTTTTTGAATAGGGTTGATGAAACTATTATATTCAACCAGCTTGATAAATCCGATTTGATTTTGATTGCCGAGCTGATGCTGAAAGACATTGAAAAGGGCTTGGCGGAGAAAGATATTAAGGTGAGTTGGGGCTCGGCGCTGGTTTCGCATATCGTGGAAAAAGGTTATGACCCCAAATTCGGCGCGCGCCCTATGCGGAGAGTGATTAAAAAAGAAATCGAGCCGATCTTAGCGCAAAAGATTTTGGATGGCGAGATAACGGAGCACTCGAAGATAAAGGTGGATCATGTAAAAGAAAAGGTTGAAATATCATAGTTAAATAATGAAAAAAATATAAGGAGGAAGTAAAATGGGTTGGATTGTAACATTAGTAGTGCTGTTTGTCATCATTATTCTCGGGCCATTCGTGGTAACACAGCAGCAAACGGCGAAAATCGTAGAAAGGCTGGGGAAATTTAGAAGGGTGGCCAAGCCGGGATTATCTTTTAAGATTCCGCTGATTGACCATGTTGTGAAAACGCTTGATCTTAGGGTGCATTCGCTTGAAGCAAATCTTGAAACAAAAACTAAAGATAATGTTTTTGTGAATGTACTGGTTGCAACGCAGTTTCGCATCGACCAAGAGCAGATTCGCAAGGCTTATTATGAGCTTTCGCGCCCTGAAGCGCAGATTCAAAGCTACATAGCCGATGCTATTCGCTCGACTATTCCAACGATGAATCTCGATGAAGCTTTTGAAAACAAAGATGAGATTGCGCGGCAGGTGCAAAAAGATGTTTCGGAGGGAATGTGCGGCTTTGGCTTTATCATCGTTAAAACTCTGATTACCTCGATTGACCCGGCCGGCGCGGTTAAAGAAAGCATGAATGCCATTAATGCGGCGCAAAGGCAGCGCACGGCGGCCAAGGAGCTGGCCGAGGCTGAGAAGATTCAAATCGTGACCAAAGCGAGCGCGAAAGCTGAGGAGAGCCGCCTTCAAGGTGTGGGCCTCGCGCAGCAACGCCAAGAAATCGTGAACGGCCTGGCTGAATCTATTGGCGAGCTTTCGAAGTTCGAGATTAACGAGAATGATATTATTTCGCTATTGATGCTTACGCAATATATGGATACGCTCAGCCGATTTGCAGAAAAAGGCAATGCAACGCTTATGTTGCCGGGCAACCCGGGCGGCGTTGGCGAGCTTCGCAATGAGATTTTGTCATCGATAGTTGCCGGGCGCAAAACAGCGGCAGCTCCTGAAAAGAAATAATAGTATTTAGTATTTAGCATATAGCAATTTAGATGAATGTAAAGACTTCGAAGAACAGCATTCAAGCTAAATGCTAAATGCTAGACGCTAAATGCTTGCTAAGGTGTTCTAAATAAAAAAGAGAAGGGGAAATAAAAATGAGAAATTATCCATTATATGAAGTTGATATTGTAACCAATCTAAAAGATTTGGTTTCAAATGCGGTGCTGAAATACCGCAAGAAAGAGGTGTTTGGTTGGTTTGAGGGTGAGGTTACAACATCCAGAACCTACGAACAATTCCAGCAGGATATTAATGCCTTAGGCACGGCGCTTTACAACCTTGGTTATTTACCGGTGGTGGACAAGAAAGAAGGTTTGTTATCCAACCTGCCAATCATCGGCGGCGAAAAGGAAACCCTGCCGCCAAGAATCGCGCTAATCGGCGAGAATTCTTATGATTGGATTGTGAGCTATTTTGCCATAGTCAACGGTGGCAATGTGGTTGTGCCGATTGATAAGGATTTACCGCAGGATAATATCCGCAATATTATCAAGGAAAGCGGTGCAAGCGCGGTGATTTATTCCGATGAATATGCCCACACTTTCGATAACTTTTTTAAGAAATTCAAAGTTAAAAATCTAAAAACTTTTATCAATATGCGGTATGACATGCCCGGAGTGATAGCCAAAGGCCGCGAGCTACTCGCCGAGGGCGAAACGGCATATTTGGATTACGAAATCGATGAAGATCGCACAACGGCGATTATATTCACATCGGGCACAACGGGGCTTGCCAAGGGTGTTGAGCTGCATCACAAGGGACTCACTTATAATATCGTGCATGGCAACCGGCTGGGGCTAATGTCGGGCGACACGGTGCTTCTTCTGCCGCTTCACCACACTTATGGCTTTGGCGCGACAATTATCAGCACCCTTCTGCGCGGCTATAAATGCTTTATCAACTCAAATTTGAAAAATGTTCTTCGCGATATCAAAGAGGCACGGCCGCAGTTTTTGTGCGTTGTGCCGCTTTATATTGAAAGCTTTTGGAAAAATATTTCGTCGAACATTAAAAAGCAAGGCAAAGAGAAGTTGATTGAGCGCATGGTTAAAGTGTGCAACGGCACTCGCAAAATCGGCATTGATTTGCGGCGAATCGTTTTCAAGCAGATTTTAGATGCTTTCGGCGGCAAGCTGGAGCTTTTGGTAAGCGGCGCGGCTCCGCTCGATGCTTCAATGATTGCCAAATTCAATAATTTCGGCATCGCGATTGTCGAAGGCTATGGCATCACCGAATGCTCGCCGGGCGTTTCGTTCAACCGCAATAAATATTGGAAAGCCGGCAGCGTGGGCTTGCCTGTGCC
>WRBX01000136.1 GCA_009784335.1 Oscillospiraceae bacterium | reverse complement strand
TTCTTTCATATTGCCCTTTTAGAATTCGCTTGTCTATATCATAAGAAAGCCCACCGAAACCAATATCATAAGCTGTTTTGCCAATAAGTTTCAGTTCTTCTAAATTTAGATTTTTAAGATTTTTGAAAGATTCGCTAATCACAGGATGAGCTACATTATTATCCAAATAACTTAAATTTTTCATGCACTCAGCAAAAGCTTCTGGCGTTATTCCTTTATGCTGAATTGTAAGATGCGGTTGTATTTCAGCAAAATCCATAAATTCCTTTGCCGAAATATTGTTACTATTTAAAAAATTCTGATCAAATGTAGCTTTTTGTTCGCCAATGGCAACATATTCATGGTCAGATATATGCCCATCTGCTGAATACACATCATGCAAACGACCTTTTGCTATTAGCATTTCCATTAGTTCTTTTCCGGTAAAATCATTCTGCATGCTTTGCTCAGCCTTAGAAAAATCTATATTGCCAAGCGTGCCCACTGTGAGTGCACCACCTAAGAAAGCCAATGCCACTTTTGTTTTGGTGCTCTTAACCGCATTCTTCAGTGTGTTTTTCGCACGAAACAAAAAACTCTTCGATTCTTTTTGCGGCACGGGTGCTTCTTTTATGTAAGCCCCCCTCTCTTGCATACCGTCCAACATTGGTGCAGGTGCTTCCTTTATGTAAGCCCCCCTCTCTTGCATGCCATCCAACATTGGCGCCATATTTTTTTCAATTCCCATTTTAATCATCCCTTTCTTTTCTTATATACAAAAAGCACCAAGCGCTAACTCAGCGCAAGGTGCATATTAAAACTATGTAAGCCGAAAAGCTTTACATTCAAATTATTGAGATTAGAGTTTTGTTCTCTCTCTCTCTCTCTCTCTCTCTCTAGTAGAATGGGCTTTTTTGAGGTTTTGCATTTTTCTCTCCTCCACTTTCTATTATCAAATTATCAAAATTTTTGTCAAATGTCAATAGCATTTTCGCTAGTTATGTTAAGTTTCTGTAAAGAAAATGTTAAGTTTTTGTAAAGGCGGGCAAACAGGTTCGCCCCTACGAAAAGCGAACCCCTCCGACCCAGCACTTATGCATAAGTGCTGGGCCACCTCCCCTTAACAGGGGAGGCATGTGGCATAATTACACGAAACTTCTCTCTATATTGGCGACGACATAGTGCTTTTTGCCTTCATCGAGGGTGAGGGAGGCGGCGAAATGGATGAGGCCATCGTTAATATCTTTATTTGGGATTTGGCAATCGAAGGGGACGGTGACATCGAAGATTAGGTTATTATGAGTTGAGCCGAAGACCACGCGGAAATCGTGAAAAGACAGGCATTTATCAATAGTTTTGATATATGCTTCGAGGGCATCCTTTAGGCGATTCACTTCTGGGTTTTCATTTTCGATTGGGTCCATATGAATTGTGGCGTGGCACAGAAGCTCTTCGGAAAGCTTTTGCTCGATATTATCAATTGCATCGTGAAGCTCGAGGAAATTGCCGCTTGCGGGCACTTCCGCGTGCAGCGAAATCATAACGCGGCCGGGGCCATAATCGTGCACGATAAGGTCGTGCATATCCAAGATATTTTCATCTGCCAGGACGATTTCTTTTATTTTGGCGACAAATTCGGCGGTGGGCGGCTGGCCGATTAGGGGAGTCATGGTGTCTTTCGCTGCTGAAAAACCGGTGTAGAACACGAAGCAGGAGACCATAATGCCGATATATCCATCGAGATTCGCACCTGCGAAATTATAGATTAGTGCGCCGATGATTATGAAAAAAGTGGCGACGCAATCGCTGAGGCTATCTTTGGCGACGGCGCGCAGAGCGACGGCATCGAGCTTTTTTGATAGGCGGATGTTATAGAAGAACATATAGGCTTTGATTAGGATTGAGAGGATTAGAGTGCCGATTGCCAGCGCCGAAAAATCGGGAGTTTCGGGGCTGAAAATTTTGCTAATTGAGGTGCGGAAGAGCTCGATGCTGATGACGATGATGACGATGGAGACGATGAGGCCGGCTATGTATTCGAAGCGGCCATGGCCGAAAGGGTGCTCTTTATCGGGCTTATTGCCGGCGAGCTTGAAGCCGAAGAGGGAGATTATGGCGGAGGCGGTGTCGGTTAGGTTGTTGATGCCGTCGGCTAGGATTGCGACGGAGTTTGCCAGCAGGCCGACGATGACTTTGCCCGCGCCGAGAACAATATCGAAGAAGATGCCGAGGGCAGCGGAGAGAATGCCCCATTTTCTTCGAATTGCAAGGTTATGTGTTTCTTTATAGTTTTTTATGAAAATTTTAGCTAATATGGTAAGCATATTTGAACTCCGTTCAAAGTGGTTAGTGGCTAGTGACTAGTGGTTAGATTTAGCAAATTCTTCGAAGACTTTACATTCAAACTAATCACTAACCACTAAACACTAGCCACTAATTATTCCAATGAAATCGGCAAATTAATCGTGAATTGGCTGCCTTTGCCGATTTTGCTTTCTGCCTTAATCGAGCCGCCGTGGAGAGCAACAATTTCCTGAGCAATTGGCAGGCCAAGACCGGTGCCGCCCTTATCTCGAGTTCGCGCCTTATCTATTCTATAAAATCTTTCGAAAATTCGTTCCAAATCTTTTTCCGGGATGCCGATGCCATTATCGCTGACTTTGACATAGACATTATTATAAACATTTCCGGCAAAAACCTCGATTTTGCCTTTATCTTTGGGCGAATATTTGATTGCATTGGC
>WRBX01000135.1 GCA_009784335.1 Oscillospiraceae bacterium | reverse complement strand
GGCGGATATTTATATGCAACCGCCCATTTTGGATATTTTGCCGTGGTGCCCAGAGCCTCTCGCAGTGTTAAGTCGTTCACCTTTACAACGGCGCCATCCATATCAAATTCGAAGCTTTTCCGCCTCTTATCCAAATCTTTCAGCTTATCAATAATATCCTCATTAGCGCTCAAAACCGCATATTCATCGGGAGTTTTAAACCCGCATTTTTTAAGGAACTCGAGAGATTCCGAATGAGTTTGAAATTCAATGCCGGTGCTCTGTTGAACATTGAAAGCGATAAAAGATAACTTTCGCTCGGCGGTTATCTTGCTATCAAGCTGACGAAGGCTTCCGGCCGCCGCATTTCGCGGATTGGCAAAATTGTTTTCATCCTTTAGCTCGGCGAAAACGGATTTGGACATGAAGACCTCACCCCGCACTACCAAATCGTAGGGGGCGCCGTCCCGGGCGCCCCGCGGGACGATGTGGGCATCGTCCCCTACGAAGCTCTTGGGTATGTCCTCTATAGTCAGCAAATTATGCGTCACATTTTCTCCAACTTGCCCATCGCCGCGGGTTGCACCGCGAATAAACTTGCCGTTTTCATATTCAAGCGAAACCGAAAGCCCGTCAATTTTCGGTTCAACCACAAATTCAAGAGCATCCTGCTCCAACTTTTTCCGTGCTTTATCAAGAAAATCCGCCACGGCATCAAATTCAAAAACATCGTTGAGACTCTGCAGAGGCACAGGGTGCGCCACCTTGCCAAAAATCTCATTAGCTGCTCCGCCAACAATTCTTGTCGGCGAATTATCCGCCGCCAACTCCGGGTTTTCCTGCTCCAGCTGCTTCAATTCATTATTCAGCTTATCATATTCGGCATCCGAAACCTCGGGATTATCCTCATCATAATAAAGGCCTGAAAGCCGCTTAAGCTCAAGCCTTAAGAAATCTATGCGTCCCTTAGCATCATTCTTCGTCATCATTAGCCTTCAAACTCTTATAAAATACCGCTTGCGCCCCGCGAACATATGTCCACAAAAACATAAATGGTATCACCAATATAGCATCGCTTGCCAATCCATACCAAATATTAGCCTCCACCATTTCTTCGCTAATGCCCAACAAGCCAAAAGGCATCATAAAAATCATATACACAACCAAATATACCAGTAGCCATCCGGCAAAAGAAATATGAAGAGTGATATATTTCCAAAACTTGCCGACCATAAGCCCATCACTCTTGCGGATTGCATCCATAAACTTAATTTCCGGATTTTCGCTCAAAACATACATACTTTGCGAAAACCTAACCGCCTTCAGAATAGTCCAACCAATTAAGAAAAAGGTAAGTGCTAAACCAAAGCTGAGAACCACTAAATATGCAGTTTCTTGATTAGCCAAATTGGGTGCATAAAATTGCGCCACTGCTAAAGGAATAATTGAAACTATAAAGAAGACGCAGATTAAGATAATTCTAAAAGAGCCAAGCAAAATCGCACGCCACCAATTTGCAAAGCCGCTAAAAACATTTTTAAAAACCACTTTTTCGCCGCGGTATGCTCCAAGAAACATATTGATAACACCGAGAATGAAAATGCTGTTGAGAACTATCCAAATATATGAGCCAAGCCCACCCAGGGGCATATCATATTCAAAAGGTTCGCCCGTAAGCAAATCAGTGCTCGGAACCATTCTCGACCAATGCGGTGGAATGAAACCGAATGCAGTAGCCAGCACTTGAACAAAAACAAGTGCCCCGAATAGCATTAGCCAATTGCCTTTGAGCATTTCCTTAGCTTTTGACTTAATTTCTGAAATATCCATTTTCGCTCCTATTTGTATATTGTTGCTAAAAGCCTAGAATAATCCCAATCAACTTCAAAGCCAAACGCTTCGCTCACAAACCTAAGCGGCAGATATGTCCTCCCGTTTTTTATCTGCAGCGGCTCATCCATCTTGACAATTTCATTATCACAAATCAAGTAATTTGAACCTATTTGCATATCAATCCGAATATAGGGCGATGTGATTATAATACCACCGGTTCGCCCATCCCATTCTACCTCATATCCCAAACTCTCAGCAAAAAATCTCACCGGAATCAGCACTCTATCCCCACGCTCATTGAAAATCGCGGCAACATCCATATCATATCGAGTTCTCTTCGGATTATATATGTAGAAATAACTGCTATTCACAGTAAATTCTAACTTAATTGAATCATGACCGGGAATCAAGCTTGAATCCGAGATAGGCCGAGGAAAGAAAATTTGCTGATACGGGCTTTCATCATCATCAAAATATAATTCTACATAGTAATACATTTCCTCAGTATAGCTATAAATATACGCATCAATGCTACCCCATCTTTTGGCATAATTTAGCTCAAACTGGAAAAGCCCTGTATCACTTTCGCCTTCATATATCAGCAAATCATTGTGCTCTACTTGCAAACGCAGTTTACCCTTAAAATCATTAAATTGAATAGTAACAATTCTCCCGTCATCATCGAAATAGGAAACATACAAAGCTCGGGCAGAAGCAATGTTAAATAGCAAGATAAAGGCCATAATTATTGCAGTTTTCTTAAACATTCAGCACGCATCCTTTCGAAATTATTTTTTCAGGCACCGCATAAAAATCAAGCGGGAATTTGGAATAGAGGAGGATGTTGGCAATTTTATCAGCCTCAATGCTCCCCAAAATATCAGAGATTCCGCAAACCTCAGCGGCTCTGATAGTTATAGCCTCAAGCGCATCCAGCG
>WRBX01000134.1 GCA_009784335.1 Oscillospiraceae bacterium | reverse complement strand
GGCACAACTTCGCCCTTATAATCAACGAATGCCGATATCGAGAGCATTTCCTCGATGGCACCTTTGGTGATAAGCTGGGTTTTGCCGCCGGTATCGCTCACCACAACGCTCATGCGGCGGCGGGCGAAATCGAAGGGGATTTCATCCACTTTGCTATATTTGCTCTCATCTTCAATCACTTTCAGCTCGCGTGAGCGCTCGATAATCGAGATATCCATAAGGTTTTTGAGGCCTGTTTGATAATAGCTATTGAGGAACGCATGGCGGAGCACGCGCTCATCATCGTTGCCGTGGATATCGAGGTGATATTCGAGAATGATTTTATCTTGGGTAAGCGTGCCGGTTTTATCGGTGCAGAGGATATCCATGGCGCCGAAGTTTTGGATGGAATTGAGTTCTTTCACGATAACCTGCTTTTTTGCCATTGTGCCGGCGCCTTTGGCTAAGTTGGCGGCGACAATCATCGGCAGCATTTCGGGGGTGAGACCAACGGCAACTGATAGTGCAAAAAGCAGCGCTTGCATCCAATTTCCGCTGGTGTAACCGCTTATCAATAGCACGATTGGCACCATGATTGCCATGAATCTGATGAGCAGCCATGAAACAGAGGATACGCCTTTATCGAAGCTGGTTGGCGGGGTTTTGGTTTGGAGATGCTTGGAGATTGTGCCGAAAACGGTGTCGTCTCCCACAGCAAGCACGAGAACGATAGCTGAGCCGGAAATAACCGTGCTGCCCATAAATGCGAGATTATTTGAATCAAGCGGGTTGGTCAGGCGCTCCTCGAGGCTATCAGCAAACTTCTCAACCGGTTCGCTCTCGCCGGTGAGCGAGGATTGGCTTATAAATAAATCCTTAGCTTGCAAAATGCGCACATCGGCGGGGATAATATCGCCTGCGGCCAAGTGAACTACATCGCCGACAACGATTTCGTCGAGCGGGATTTCTTGCTTAATAGAACGGATTTCTTTGGTTTCCTCATCTTCGATTTGGCGCATAACGGCGGCGGTGGTTTCAACCATTTCGCTGAGCTTTTCGGCCGCACTGCCGCTTTTGAATTCTTGCACAAAGCGAATAATGCCGCTGACGGCTACCATAGAAATCACGATGCCAGCGCCGATTATATCTTTTTCAAGGCCTAAATAGACGATTGCCAGCACGAAAAGAACGACAGTGAATGGATTGACGAATGAATGCCAAAGCTTCTGCCAAACGGATTCCTTTTTTGCTTTGGTGATGATATTTTCACCATATTGGTCGCGATTATCTTCCACAGCTTCTTCGTCGAAGCCGCGCCATGAGTTATCGTATTGAATTAAAAGATTAGTCGGTGTCTTCATCGAAGCCGCCAATAATCTTTTTTTCACGCGCGCGCTGCGGGATAGATGCGGCACGATTTGCTTTCTTTTTTTAGAATTTTTAGGCATAATAAGAGCCCTCTCTTCCATTTTGAGAAAATAATCTAGAGGGCAAAAGATATTAAATTACAGAGCGAACGCATGCTCCCGCTCCCATAAATTGATATCCTCGCCCTTGGTAGTACTGCCTGGGTCCATGCCGTTCACCTCCAAATTCATGATACTTATATTGTAGTAAATTTCAGAAAAATGTCAAGCAACGCGCAAGTAGACCTCCGCACGATGCTCGTAATTATTATTCTATGATTGGTGCTAAATTATGCTAGCTCCAGCGTTTTAGCTTTTTTAGCTGGGATGGATACATCTTTTTGATAAAGAATTTCATAATGCCGTTCATTTCGGTATTTTTATCTATGCCATCCAGACCGATTTTAAGCATTTCGTCCATGGTAATTTTTGGTGCGGTGTATGCGCCGGCTTTGTAGCAATATACGCAAAATTCAGCGCTTGCCGCTCCATCTTTCTCTGTGCCGAAATCCTCCGGCTTTTTCATTGGCATTGCGCAACTTTGGCAAAAAACTTGTTTCATAATTTCAACATCCTCTCTATTTTTAGGTTAGCAATTATGAGAAATTATGTCAACAAAAAAATGTCCACCTCTCGCTCCCAAAATGTTCCGCATTGTAGTTCATTTTGGCCGCTCGATGCGTAAGTTAGCTTTGCACTCCCTTGCGTTTGACTGCTTCGCAGATACAAACGCTAATTAAGGTTGGCTGATTTCTTCGCCAATTGGCTCGAAATAAAAAAATAGGAACATAGCTCCTATTTTTTTAGCTCACTTATGGAGGTGCCACCCGGATTTGAACCGGGGATAAGGGAGTTGCAGTCCCACGCCTTACCACTTGGCCATGGCACCGTGAGCCGTTTCAAAATTTTATTTTGAAATGGCAAAATGAATAATGATTGTAGATTTCGCAAGCGAAATCTTTTTTTTATCTTATAGGAAATTGCTCATTTTCGCTGATAAGTATCGGTAAAATTGTAGGGGCGGTCTGCGACCGCCCGACCGCACTTGCATCTATATTCAAGCTTTCGGGCGAACACAGTTCGCCCCTACAATCTATTGACGAATGCCAAGAGTGCCGTAGGCACTTTTTTATTTGATTTTATTGTATAATTCAACTAAATCGTTAGGTTTGTAGGCAGCGGTGTTGAGCGGGCTTTTGGCATCTTCTTTTTCGGTCGGCTTATTAACTTCCTTCTCGTGCTTCATAATAATTTTTAGCAAGCGCGTTTTCTTCAGCGAGCTGAAATATGCTCTTAAATTTTTAAACTCTTTCATTTTATATTAACTATCCCTCGCGATGATTTTAATTCCCGGGCCCATGGTTGAGCAGACTGAAATTGAGCGGATATATGTGCCTTTTGCGGCGG
>WRBX01000133.1 GCA_009784335.1 Oscillospiraceae bacterium | reverse complement strand
TCTTTATCAAGAAATTTTGCATATTCCAATGCCTGAGATTTGCTGAGCTCAATAGTGTTTGTTTTGCCTTTTTTCACACCGCTAATGAACTCACTGCACGCGCCTAAATCTTTTGCCATAGGCGACAAATGGTCGATCTCGCCTTGTGCAATTTTCCCTACCACTTTGAGCTGCCCTCTTTCATTAGGAATATCTTTTAAGCGTAGGTCCTTACCGCCCTTGGGCATGCCTTTGTTTCGGGCAGTAAAATACTCTTCGAGCCCAGGTAGGTCTTGCCAATTGTTTTTGTCGTTCAAAAGTATGCTTTCTTCTGGGCTTATGATGCTCAAATCTCTTTTGAGTGTCAATTGCTCCAATTGAAGCATTTTGTCCGCCAGCTTAACTTCTTTGAGCTGGTTTTCCCAAACCTTCAATAGATTTTGCGCTTGTTTTCGAAGCTTTTCCGGAGTCAATCGTTTTGCGAACCATTGGTACAGCGGGCCGAAGATATTTTTCATATAGAAAATTTGCCCGATGATTGACAATGGGTTGAGCTTACCAAAAAGCTCTTTTCCTTGTAGTTCTGTTTGCATTTTAATTTCCCCTTTTCTATTTTAATTTTTACTATTTACCTTTTGTTATAATTTTACTTAGCATATCGAGTGCTTTTGCGTTGGCATCGTTCTTCTCAACATATCGCATTTCTTGCAGAATCTTAATCGCGCTGCCTTTTTCGCCCGCTTTGTTTTCAAGCATTTGCGCCAGCTTTTCTGCACTTTCTTTTGCTCTTGCATCTTTGGCTTGAAGTAACCTTGCAGTTTCCTCGAGCTGCTTATCGAAATCAGGCTCGATACGGAGTGCATAAGCATCGCTTCTGGCTTGCCTTAGCTCTGCGACTATTTTTTGGTTGAATTCTTTTTCGGTGAAATCCGCTTTATCGAATACTCCCATTTCTAAGGCCTTTTCACGATATTCAAGCTCAGTCACGCCGAATTCTTTTTGCACTTTCGACATTTCCGCATCAAATTGCTTTCTAAACTCTGTTTTTGAATCGTCAATATCATCCAAATTCCAATCATGCGGGAATTGGTCGCGCATGTGATCTTTTGCCCATTCTTTGATTTTTTTCTCAGCATAATCCAGATTTTTTTGCTCTTCCATGTATGCTATTTCTTTATCTTTTTGGCCTTTTTTCTTGGCTAACTCTATTTGTTTTTTATTTTCGGCGCGCTTTTTGCCGAATAGATTTAGAACTTTGTTATACTGCTTTTGAAGCTGCTGAATGCTTGGGTTGCCCTTTATGGTTATATCTTGCAACTTTTGAATCTGCGCATCTAAATCTTTATTCTTCGCCAAAAACTTACGGACGACTTCGTTTTGAAGCCCACCGCCCATGGAATTTAGAATACCGCCGGCACCGGAAGTTTCCAGCTCCTCAGCGTCCAATTCTGTGGCACTGCTCGGCACATCATAACCATCATGTTTGCCCGGCATAATAATCCCCCCATTTCGACTTATTTTAATGATACACTATATGGCAATAAAAATCAAGTTAAATTTGTGTTAAGATTTGGTTACAGTTGTGTTACAAGAATTTAGCCGACCTTTATTTTCACTTTTATTATAGCACTTTTTTATTGGCTTGTCAAGAAACGGAAAAATCGGAAATGTTACGGCTACCTTACAATTTCTTTACAATAGTGTTACAAGCTAGGAATTAGGGGTTAGCGGCTAGGGATTAGCGGGCATTTATTGACAATTTATTGCAAATGCGTAGACTTTGATTATGAGGGCTAGAGAAGTTATTTTGAGTGCATATAGAGAATTATGCAATGCAGGGTCGGAGAGCGCTATGTTGGATAGCCAGCTTTTGCTTGCGTATGCGCTTCGGGATTCAGGATTCAGGGTTCAGGGTTCAGGTGGATGCGGTGCTGCGAAGGCGGACGGCCAGTGGCCGCCCCTACGGTTTGACAAGAATTTTGTGATTTTGAACCCTGATTTTGAGGTTGGGGAGGAGGAATATGAGCGGTTTTGCGAATTATTGGAGCAGAGGCGGAAGCGGGAGCCGCTGCAATATATTTTGGGCGAGTGTGAGTTTTATGGGTTGGAGTTTTATGTTGATGAGAGCGTGCTGATTCCGCGGGGGGAGACGGAGGTGCTGGTTGAGGCGGTCGTTGACCGAACGAACAACGAACAACGAACAACGAACAACTGTGGAGAATTGGCTCCGCCAATTTCTATTTTAGAAATTGGGGTGGGGAGCGGGGCGATTAGTGTTGCGCTGGGCAAGCATTTGCCGAATGCGAGGATTACTGCGATTGATATTTCGGGGGAGGCGCTGGAGGTTGCAAGGCGTAATGCCGAGGGCAATGGAGTGGGGAATATTGAATTTGTGAGGGCGGATATATTTGGGTGGGATGGAGTTGTAGGGGCGACCGTCCCGGTCGCCCGCGGGACGCCGAGGGCGTCGTCCCCTACGAAGTGGGATATAATTGTTTCCAATCCGCCGTATATTGAGCGCGAGGTTTGCGAGGGGTTGCAGCCGGAGGTGGCGAGATTTGAGCCGAGGGCTGCGCTGGATGGCGGTGCGGATGGGCTGGATTTTTATCGACGCATTGCGGAGTTTTCGGCAGAGCATTTGAGCGAGGATGGGTTTGTGGCGCTAGAGATTGGGCAGGGACAGGAAAATCAGATTGAGGGGATATTCAATGAAAGTGGTTTCGTGCTGAGAGAAAAAATCAGGGATTTGGCGGGGATAAATAGGGTTTTGATATTTGAAAAAAACATTAATGAAGAATGAATAATTAATGATGAATAAT
>WRBX01000132.1 GCA_009784335.1 Oscillospiraceae bacterium | reverse complement strand
CAGGCGCATATTGATAATTCGTATGAGAATAAGCGCGCTCTGCGTGACGAAATTGCCGATATTGGCAGAAGGATTGAAACAGCCGATAAGGGGCAGGAAAATTCGGTTTCGTTCTTGGATACCAAAATTAAGATTCTGGAAAATGAGATTGAGACCGGTGAGCGCGATTTGGCCGAGAAAGATGGCGAAATCGGCAAGGTTAGGCGAGAGCTTGAAGCCTTAAATTTCACTATTTCTGATATGGAGCGCGAGTTTTATCAAAGCGAGAGCCGTATGCGCGTTTTGAGCGATATGCAGAAAGATTTTGATGGATATGGCGTGGGCGTGCGGCATATTATGAAATCGGGTGTGAATGGCATTATCGGCACGGTTGGTCAGCTTTTTACCGCTTCGGATGAGTATGCACCGGCGGTTGAGGTTGCACTGGGCGGCGCGGTAGCTAATATCGTGGTTGAGAACGAATCAATCGCAAAATGGGCGATTCGCGAGCTGAAGGAGCGAAAATTGGGGCGGGCAACCTTTCTGCCACTGAATTCTACATATGGCAATAAGCTCACAGGCGTGCCATGCGAGCCGGGTGTGCTTGGCGTGCTATCGGATTTTGTGCAATATCAGCCGGAGTTTCACGATATCGCGGTGAATCTCCTCGGCCGCACTGTGCTGGTTGATAACATTGATAATGCTACATATTTCTCGCGCGGCCTTGGTAGTAAATATCGAATTGTTACCCTTACCGGTGAGATTTTTGCGCCGGGCGGAGCGATTACAGGCGGCTCAAGAGGCAATAATAGCGGGATTTTCATGCGCGCAAGCGAGCTTGAAGCGCTTCGCAAAACTATGGCAAGCCTTGAGGCCAAGGTTACTCTGGAGAGGACAAGCCGTGATAAGTTGGCGGCCGAGCTTAGTGAGCAACAAGAGAGCTTAGATGCACTTCGCGAAGATTTGGCAAATTCGAAGAGCGAAATCACTTTATTGAATCATAAGAAGATGCTCCTAAACGATCAGATAAAGCTTCTCGAAGAGGAATTGTCGCGTAAACAAGAGGTTTTTGATAAGTTTGAGCTTACACTTAAGGGCCACGAAAATGCCATTGTAAAGCTGGAAGCCTTACGGGTGGCAACTGTGGATAAACTTGGGGAAATCGATGTTTCCTGTGGAAAAACCTCTGAAGAGCGAAAGAAATTCGAGGAAAGTATTCGAGCTTTACAAGATGAGCAGCAAGGGTTATCTGCCGCTCAGCTTGATTTGCAGAAAGAAACGACGCGCTTGCAGGGCAAACATGAGCGGGCCGAGGTGGAAAAAGATGCGATACTCTTGCATATTTGGGAAGAATATGAGTTGACGCTGAGTGAGATGCAAGCTATCAACGAACAAGTAACAACGAACAACTTTGGTGGATTTGCTCCGCAAATCTATTTTATTAAAAAACTAAATTTGAAAGAATTTCGTAAGAAATTTAACAACAGTTGTTCGTTGTTCGTTGTTCGTTGTTCGTTAAAAGATTTTAAACCTCAAATATCCAAGCTAAAGTCACAATTAAAAGAGATTGGAAATGTTGATATCGAGGCAATCGAAAAGTATAGAGAAGTTTCTGAAAGAGCAGCGTTTATGGAAACCGAGCGCGAGGATTTAGTGGCTTCCAAGGCTAATTTGGAGATTATAATTGAGGATATAACCGCGCAAATGCGCGAGCAGTTTATGGAGCAATTTAAGCTGATAAATGCCGAGTTTAAGGTTGTATTCGCTAAGCTCTTTGGCGGCGGCGAAGCACGCCTGGAAATCGCCAATAACGATGATATTTTGGAATCGGGCATTGAGATTACCGTGCAGCCGCCGGGCAAGAATGTGCAAAATATGATGCTGCTTTCGGGCGGCGAAAAGGCGCTCACCGCCATCTCCCTCCTCCTCGCCATTATGCGCGTGCGCCCTGCGCCGTTCTGCGTGCTCGATGAGATTGACGCGGCTTTGGACGATATAAATGTCACCCGTTTTGCCGAATATCTCGCGGAATATGCCGCCACCACGCAGTTTATTATGATTACCCACAAGCGCGGCACTATGGAGGTTTCCAACCTGCTCTATGGCGTGACGATGCAGGAGCGAGGCGTTTCCACCACTATTGCGCTTGACTTGGATCAAGTTACTGTGAAGGAAAAAGATGCTGAAAACTGGACGATTTCGTTTAAGACGAAAGTTAATACTGACGCAACGGCGTAGCTATTCTAGATTCTATTTTTTTCATTTGTCAAGAGAACCTATGAAATTTCATAGATAGTATTGACTTGATTTTTAAAACCGCTATTATAATTATAAATATTACACTATAATGCTGGAAAAGTTTGAATAGGTGACTAAGCCGGCTTTGGCGGCATTTGGTTTTTTAACGAATTTTGCGAGGCAATAGTCGATTGTGGCTTTTGCCTCGTTTTTGGCTTTTGAGTGTTCTTTGGCGAGGCGGGCGGCAGCTTCGAGGACATTGGGGGGCACTTCGCGGCCATGGGTGCGGATAAGCACATGCGAGCCGGCAAGCTTTTGCGCATGGAGCCAGATATCGCCATTTTGGGCGAATTTTAGGGAGAGATGGTCGTTTTGGGTGTTGTTTTTGCCGAGGTAGATATCGAAGGAATCGATGGTCATATGGGGATTTATTTTGCACACAGATGACACAGACGCTCCGCGCACAGATTTGCACAGATTTTTTGTTTTACTATTTAGATTTAGTTCGGAGCGGATAGCATCATAGTCGGCTTTATTCTGGGCGAGGTCGAGGGAAATTTGGATGGATTCGAGATAGGATATTTCGTCGATGGTTTTGGTGATTTGGGTG
>WRBX01000131.1 GCA_009784335.1 Oscillospiraceae bacterium | reverse complement strand
TGCCCTGCGGATATCGCGTCGGCAGCCGCACCACCTCTATATTCTCAATCTCCTTGGTGTATTGCTGCATCGTCTCTATAGCATCTTTTTTATTATCCTCAATGGCTATATAGATTCGCTCGGGCGTAACCACGCGTGAAATCGCCAAAATGCCAAGCACGAGCTTTTCAGGATATTCCAGCATCACACGATGGTCGGAAGTGAGATACGGTTCACACTCGCAGCCGTTAATTATGAGATTTTTAACCTTTTTATCAGGCTGAGGTGCCAGCTTAACATGCGTTGGAAAAGCCGCGCCGCCCATTCCAACCACCCCGGCCTCGCGCACGCTAGCTACAATCTCACTTGCCGTCAATTCACTAAAATGCCGCCGCGGCTTAATCGACGGATGCTTCAGATTCTTAAAATCATTTTTGATGAAAATCGAAGAAACAACCTCGCCGCCGGGGTGCACATGTGGCGCAATTTTCTCCACAATTCCGCTGACAGACGAATGAACGCTAGCCGAAACATCGCCCTGCCCCTCGGCAATTTTCTGCCCAAAAAGCACTCTATCGCCTTGCTTTACAATAGGCTTGGCCGGCTTGCCGATATGCTGCAGCACCGGCAAAATCACTTGCGCCGGCGCCCCAATATCCTCAATTTTGAAATATTGCGACTGCCGCTTATTATATCTCGGGTGCGCCCCGCCATGAAATTTGAACGATTTCATTTATTCTCCTATATCAAATCAATGCTAATCGAAAATACATTCATTAATATCTGCAATTGCCGGATAATTCTCGGTAATTTGCCAAATAAAATAGTCCTGATTAATATTAAATACGGTTTGCCCTTCCATTTGCTGACGAGTTATCCAATTGATATCGTTTTCTTGTATTCTGCTGATATTTACAAAAGCAACTTGCCCATTATATAAGTCAAAATGAATAATAATAGAGTGTATTCCTTTTTCTTCGAACTGATTTTTTGCCTCTCTCACTTTATGTTGCTTAATATCGTTGACTCCTTGATATCCCGATTGCATTTCAACTCTAATTGTTTTCCCATCTAAAAATAGCTCAAGGTCTGCTGTTGGCTGGCGGGAAAATGACTCTATTTCATCAATATTATCTTTGCCTATTACTCTAATTTCATTTTCATTTATACCAAATATCATCGAGATTGCTTTTGTGAAAAAAATTGCCATAATATTCCCGCGCATCCAACTATAATAAACTTCTTCCGGTCGGCGTCCTTGGTTGTTTAGCCGAGGCAAAATATCATTTTCTTTCAATGCTTTGAAAACTTTATCAATGTATTCATTGCAGAATAAATCTATATTGTTAACCCTAATTGTTTTATCAACTGCATCATTTATTGTCATTACAATATCTTTTAATCTTTGATTCAGCTTTTCAAGATATGTATAGTCTATTTCGCTTTTAATATCTTTTGCGGAAAAAAATGTTTTCAAATTATTTGCATTTGTGAATCCGATCTTTCTGCGATATTCTTTAAAGTCTTGGTTAGTAAACATAAATTCCCTCCATATATTCTAACACGCTCTTAGCAAGCTGAATTGATAAAAGCGGCGGCACAGCATTGCCTATTTGCAAGTTCTTCTTTGAGACTGAGCCATAAAACAAATAACTATCAGGAAAGCTTTGAAGCCTTGCCCCTTCTCGCGTAGTCAGCGCGCGCGAATCTCTTGGATGAATACACCGAGAAGAAGAAACACATGAAAAATTACGAGTAATAGTTGTAACAGGTTTATCCCACCATAATTTTGCATATGTATTCCCGTAACCACTCTTGGGTTTAAGGTTTTCCGGCAAATCATTTTTTGAGCCTCCATCCGGCAATGCTTCCATTATTCTAATTAAATGCTCTCCATTTTTCGGGCTGCAATTATCAACCAGCCTATCTCCCTTGCGAACGAATCTTTGAAAATCATTTTGCGGCTCAATTCTGTATTTCGAATTACATTCTCCACTTCTCATAATGGGCAAATCCCCTATTGCATCACTCATGCTCGTGAGAGGAATTCGTCCTTTGCCATGTGTAGGCCGCGGAAATCTGAATGAGTTAGCGTTTTTTGTGCCAACCAAAATAACTCTTTCTCTAATTTGAGGAACTCCATATTCCACTGAATTTAATACTTCACATTTCAATGCATATCCAATATTCTCAAATTCTTTTTGCATTGTGTCGAAAAGATTTCCGCCTTGCACACTTAAAAGTCCCTTAACATTTTCAAAAATAAATAATTTTGGCTGCAATATTTTTAGCACTCTGCAATATTCGCGAAACAATTGCGCTTGATCATCATTAGCTCTTTTTCCTAATGTAGAAAATGATTGGCAAGGCGGCCCGCCAACTACAATATCAACGGGTAAATCAATCACTTTGCTAATCATTTCTTTTGATAAAATCTTTATATCGCAATTCAGCATTTTCACATTTGGATGATTCAGTTCATATGCTTTTGCAGTTTCCACATCAATTTCATTTGCCAAAACAATATCAAAATTCTCGTTATGAGAAAATCCATAACTCAAACCACCAACACCTGCAAATAAATCTACAACCGTGTATTTCATTATAGCTCCTTTTTAACTTGGCGGAGAGTTAGGTGCTAAATTTGAACTCCCTGCCCTGCGGGCGTTTGGGGCCCCCGCAAAATTGAAAATTTTGTGGGGAACAACGACGAGGCGGCGACCATGTGAGCTTTTCAAGCTTCGCTTGAAAACGAACACAGGGAGGCCACCGAGGAGTGGCGGAGAGCATGAGATTCGAACTCACGGTGGGGGATGAACCCCACACACGCTTTCCAAGCGTGCACCTTAAACCACTCGGACAACTCTCCTCGTCGCAATCCACTTCGCTGCAACTATTCC
>WRBX01000130.1 GCA_009784335.1 Oscillospiraceae bacterium | reverse complement strand
TTTGATGTTTTTATCATCGGTTAAATCATAGTTTCGAACATTCCCAATCAATTCATGGTTTAAAATTTGCTCGCAAATCGCCGCCAAATTTGCCCTTTTGGCCTCGCTTGGAATCAGTTTTCCAACTTCTAAGCCCTCAAGCCCCCGGGCTTCTGCCACATTAAAGTTTTCATAACTATTATCTATCGCCTTGCCCCTATCGTCAATCAAATGCCAGATATCGCCTATTTTAGCTTGACAAATCGGAGTAATCTCCTCGACACTTATTCGCAGGCGATTGGGAAAATGCCGGGAAACTCGCGCTGATTTTATATAGTTAAATTGCAGAACTGTCTCTTCCATTTTATCTGTCGAGTACCAATTAATATTCTTACCGATTAGCCCTCGTGAGTAATTTTTCACCTGCACTTCAGTTTTATTAGTGCCCGTGATTTGAATACTGCTCTCGGAAATTTTGAAAAACGGGGCCAGGAAAATTAGTAAATAGAACGAGACGCAAAACAAAATAAAAAGGGTAAGCCGCCGCCGCCGCCGATTGCGCCGCACGCGCTTCTTAAAGTCCCTCACCGCCTGCTCCTGCCGATATCTTCCTCTCGCCATTTTCATCCCTCATATTACTCATTTATTAAATAAAATACTGTAATAATTGTCAACAAAAAAACATTGTTGTTGCTGAAAGTAAAATTTCTTGACTTATTTTAGTCCCCAAGTAGAATAAATGTATGTTAAACCAATCAAAGGAGTACATAATGAAAAAAGTAGTAGCAGTTTTAATGTGTCTGGCGATGTTAGTCACCATAAGCCCGCTGGCGTTTGCCGATCCGGTGCCGACTCCCGGCGATTTGGAAATAATGGATTATAGCCCGATGCTTGAACTATTGGGGCCACCACTTAAACCAATTTTGGATAACGAAGGCCGCGAACTTGATATCGGTGTTTGGGCAGCGGTTATGGGTGGCGGGCCTACATACAGAATCGAAGTTATCTGGGGAAGCATGATGTTTGTGTATAATTCAGAAAACACATGGGATCCTTATACACATACAAAAAGTGCTACGGGAGACAGTGGTTGGGATATGAGTTATTTACCTAATGAAAACGAATTCGAAGAGGGTGATAATAATGTTATCACTATCAAGAATCACTCGGAGTTTGCGATAGGTGCAGTGTTCGATTATAAAGATAGTGAAGAAACTCCGTTAGGTGGTGTAAATGCAGCATTTTCATTAAAGCAATTCACTGAAACTCAAATGAATGCGGAGGACACTCCTTTGGCAGTAGGAGCCATGGGATTAGCGGACCCAAACTGCAACTATTATATGAGTGAAGCTCCCGTAAGCCCCGATGACCCCTTTAAAGGCAAAGCGGTTGGGAAACCGGTTATGTTCTGGCCAACGGCTAATGAATTTGGAAACAGCGATAATGGTGGAAGTCAAGTGATGCGAAACAGATTCCACAGTGCGGAAGAGTATGGGGATGGGCGCGTTGCATATATATTTTTTGCATTAACAGGAACGCCGGCTGAAGCGCCTTTTGGGCTTGCAAAGGTTGGTAATGTTCTAATTGATTTTTATCCTTGCAATTTGTTGTCGCTAAATCTTGATGCGGGAGATGTAAATTTGCCTTATGGTTCAAACTTAGATTATAGCCGCACTACAGGATTTTGGGGCGCGCAATGAGCAAGCAATACATATATGTTAAATCAGGTTTATTTGAGCGAGTAGTGTTTATTTTGCTACTCGCTTTTTCTGTAGCATTTGCGTCAGTGTATTGTTTTGGCACCACAGCTACCACAGGAATCTATTATCCACCCTCTATTGATAAAGCAACAAAAGAAGGTACGCCGCCGGCAACAGCCGTTCAAGGGTTTGATGTGAGCAATATTTCTTTTGGCGGGCTTTCGTTTGGCATGGCAAGCGTGATTTATCGGCAAGCAGATGGCGCAGTTAAGATTTTTCTAACAAATCCTAATGATAGCGGTGCCGATTTATTATGTGAAATCAAAGACGCAGATTCGGAAAAAACACTTTTCAAAAGCGGCAGGATAAAAGAAGGGCAATATTTAGAGCGTATACGCACCAAAGGCGGATGGCAGAATGTTGCAACGCCGGTTAAGATTTATGTTTATGCGATTGATTCGGTGACAAAATATAGCAAGGGCACGATAGAGTTTGAGACTATTTTGCAACCTTGGTGAGGTTAAAAGCAACGAGCAACGAACAAGTAACAACGAACAACTATTGAGGGAATTTGCTTTAAGCAAATTCCTTTTTGCTTCGTAACATATTTGTAACACAATTGTTAGGTTGCTGTGCTTGACTTTTGTATATTTTTTATATAATATAATTAAAAGAGGTGTTTTGAGCCTATGATTCTATTCCAAAATGTGTCAAAACTTTATAAAAATGAGAATGGCTATGAAGTGCTTGCGCTCCGCGAGGTTAATTTCTTCATTCAAAAGGGTGAGTTTGTGTTTGTGATTGGCACCAGCGGTGCAGGGAAATCTACCATAGCCCACCTTATTGTGCGGCAAGAATTGCCCACCGATGGCGCGATTTTGATTAACAACACCGATATAACTCAGATTCCCGATAAAGAGCTGCCTTATTATAGAAGAAAAGTGGGCATGGTTTTCCAAGATTTTAGGCTGCTTAGCGGCAAGACAGTCTATGAAAATGTTGCATTTGCGCTTCGAATAATTGGTGCAACCAAGCGAGATGTTAGGCGCAAAGTGCCGGCGGTTTTGAATTTGGTTGGCCTTGCCGATAAGGCTAAATCAAGAGTGAGCGAGCTTTCGGGCGGCGAGCGGCAGAGAGTGGCGATTGCGCGCGCGATTGTGAATAATCCGCCGGTGCTTCTTTGCGATGAGCCGACGGGAAAT
>WRBX01000129.1 GCA_009784335.1 Oscillospiraceae bacterium | reverse complement strand
TTATCAGTTGAAACTAACTGATATAAGTTTTCTCCAAGGGGGCATCGCCCCCTTAAACCCCCACTGTTTTCGCCTCTTCAAAATCATAGATTTTGAATTCACACGAAAACGAAACTAATATGATTATTGAAGTCGCCTCAGCGGCGAGGACTTATTTGTGATGCTATGCCGCAAGGCCTCCCCTGTTAAGGGGATGTGGCACCCCACTACTTAGAGCGTAGCGCCTAAGTGTGGGGTGACGGAGGGGTTCGGTTTTCGTAGGGGCGACCGTCTCGGTCGCCCGCACTTCGAAGGAATTACAGAAGGAGAAAAAATGCGTAGTTTTCTAATTGCAATGGGAATGTTATTAGTGATAATAGCCACTATTTTCACGAGTTATTTCACATTGCGCGCGCTGAGCCATAAAAATGCTGAAAATCTTAGAGATGTCTACGATTTGGTTTTGCAGCAAGATTGGCATGCGGCGGGCGAAAAGCTTGATGCGCATTTGAGCGATTATGAGAATCACAGGTGGGTTTATATGGTGCTGATTGACCATATGGAAGTGGATCAAGTTGAGCTTAGCATGATATCGGCGCAAAAAAGCATAGAAACGGCTAATCAGCACGATGCATTGGATGCGCTGGCGCGCGGGATTTTTCTATTCGAGCATATCGAGGAGCGGAATAGGTTTAGTTATGAGAATGTGTTGTAATAAAGAAAAACGCAAAAACTTGATTTATTTTATTAAATGGTAGTATAATAATAAAGAAAGGAGTGTTTTGCATGGAATATGTATCGCTTAGTAAGCTATTTTATAAAGATAAGAATAATTATGAGAACATATATCAAAATCGCTTTAATGCAGATAGCACATTGAGAATTGGATTAGATATTAAAAATAATCCATCTTTCCTTGTTTTTGATAAAGAGCTTACAGAGCTGGTGAGTGAGATTCACATTGCAGATAAGAAACTGTCAATAGCAAAAAGGAAGTTACCGCAGACAGCTCTTGCACAATTTGAAAAATGGTGCTTGGTTAATGAGGTTCACTTGACTAATGAGATTGAGGGTGTCCATTCGACACGCCGAGAAATCAACAGAGTTATGAGCATGAAGGATAATGAGGCAAAAAGTGCGCGGTTAGCCGGGCTTATCATGAAATATGAGTTAATATTGCAAAATGAGGAAATAAAACTTAAAACCTGCCAAGACATCCGCAAATTGTATGACGAAATTTTGAAAGCTGAAGTGCTTAGCGAGGATAAGCATGATGCTCTCGATGGGCAAATTTTTCGTGCAAAGGAAGTGCATATACATTCTGAGCGGCAAATAATACATAGCGGGCTTATGCCGGAGAGTAAGATAATTGACTATATGGAATCAGCGCTTGGCTTATTAAACAAGCCTGAAAACACTCTTATTAATATTGCTCTATTCCATTATCTATTGGTTATATTCATCCTTTCTATAATGGAAATGGCAGAATGGCAAGATTTCTTTGTAGCTATTATATTTCGAAAATTCTTGACCCGATGGTTGCGCTCAATCTTTCGTACACTATCAAGCAAAACATAAAAACCTACTATAAAATTTTTGAGGAAACAAACAGTGAGAGAAATCGCGGAGATTTGAGTTTTTTTGTTATTTCTTTTTTGGAAATTATCAAAAAATCGGTGCTGAGTGTTAGTGATGCAATGGAGAATAGAGTAGAAAAATTCGATGCCTACAATTCCATTCTGAGCGAAATTGATGTAAGCGGCACCGAACATAATATTTTGTACATCTTGCTGCAAAATTCTCTTTTTGGCGATAGAGGCTTCTCGGTTGACGAGCTAGTCGGTGAAAGCGGGACATCATCTGCAACCGTTCGGATAGCACTAAAAAAATATAAAAAGTGGCTAAAAGAGGGCAAAATGGGTAAAAAAATCCTTTATGATATTGATTTGGATGTTTTCGGAGATTAGATAGAAAACCCTTTTCTATGAATTTTCCAAATGATATATTGAAAAGGATGAGTAATCCAAACGCGCATCCTTTTTTCTTTGCAAAACTTGCGCACATTTTTTTCTTTTATTATATTAAAAAAATGAGTTATGAAATAAACAGAGCGGATTATCAGGTGGAGGGCAGGAATGCCGTGACGCAGGCGCTGATGGCCGGGCGGGCTGTGGATAAGGTGTATATTGCGCAGGGCGATAAGAGCTTTGGGCAGATTATTGCATTGGCCAAGGATGCGGGCGCGGTTGTGTCGGTTGTGCCTCGCCAGCGCTTGGCCGAAATGGCGATAAATCCCAAGCATCAAGGGGTTATTGCAGCCTGCTCGCCGATTGGTTATGTTTCCATTGATAACATTCTGCAAGCGGCTAAAGATAAGGGTGAGGAGCCTTTTATTATAGCGCTCGATGAGATTGTTGACCCGCATAATTTAGGCGCGATTTTGCGCACGGCGAATGCTGCCGGGGCGCATGGGGTGATTATTACCAAGCACAGGAGCGTGGGGCTCACCAGCACGGTGGCAAAGACTTCGGCAGGCGCAGTGGAGTGGACTCCGGTGGCACGCGTGACCAATCTTCAGCAAGCGCTGGATAAGCTTAAAGATGCAGGCCTTTGGATTTACGGCGCTGCCGGGCAGGTGGCCAATACTTATACGCAGACTGAGATGACCGGGCCGATTTGCCTAGTGATTGGCAGCGAGGGGCAGGGCCTGCGCGCCAACACTCAGCGGTGCTGCGATTATTTAGTGAGCATCCCTATGCATGGCGAGATTCCGAGCTTAAATGCAAGCGTGGCGAGCGCGATTATTATGTATGAAATTGTTAGGCAAAGGAGAAAGTAGCATATAGCGTTTTGCATTTAGGTTGAATGCAAATTCTTCGAAGAACAACATACACACTAAATG
>WRBX01000128.1 GCA_009784335.1 Oscillospiraceae bacterium | reverse complement strand
GGCGCCGATGCGTTGATTTTTTTGATGCCCTCGGCGGTGGCGGATTGGATTTTCACGATGGCCTCGGCTTGCCCCTCGGCATCGAGGATTTGCATTTCTTTCTTGCCTTGCGCAGAGAGTATCGCCGATTCGCGCTCGGCTTGCGCCGATAGAATTGCCGCTTCTTTTTTACCTTCGGCAACGAGGATGGCTGATTTTTTCTCGCCTTCTGCTCTGAGGATTTGCTCGCGGCGCTCGCGCTCGGCGCGCATTTGCTTTTCCATTGCGTCTTGAATATCTCTCGGCGGAACGATGTTTTTCAGCTCCACGCGGTTGATTTTAACGCCCCAAACATCTGTCGCCTCATCTAAAATCACCAGCAGCTTCTCGTTAATGCGGTCGCGCGAAGTCAAACATTCGTCCAGCTCCATATCGCCGACGAGGTTTCGGAGGGTTGTAGCCGTCAGATTTTCCATCGCATTGAGCGGGCGATCGACACCGTAGGCGAAGAGCTTAGGGTCGCGCACTTGATAATAAACCACCGTATCAATCATCATGGTGACATTATCCTTGGTAATCACGGCTTGCGGGCGGAAATCCTCCACTTGCTCCTTAAGCGAGATTATTTTGATGATTTTATCGATGATGGGCACGCGGAAGTGCGGGCCGACGCCCCAGGCCGAATTGAATTTGCCCAGGCGCTCGACGATGAACACATAGCTCTGCGGCACGATTTTGATGTTTTTCACGACGATGATGATTAGCGCGGCTAGGATAACGCCCCAGATTAGCAGATTCATCAGTAGTTGCATTAGGTTCATGGTAACCAACTCCCCATCTTTCTATTTGTAATTTGCTTTTTTATATTTAAGTCGCGCGGGCTTGCTTGGTTTGCGGGCGAAGCTTGCTGCGACGATTTTTACAAAATGCATTCGTAAGCGCGTTTTGAATGAATGATTCGTTGGATATAAACCGTTTTTTCTTCTTCATCTACTGTGAAAAAGAGTATGTAATTTTTTATGTAGAGCCAACGATAGCCTAGTTTTCGAAGCCTATCATTACTGACATAGCCTGCACCAAACGGTGGCCTTCTTAGCTTTCTGATTTTTTGTTGCACTAAATTATAGTATTTTAGCGAAGTTTGATCAGAAAAATTATTCAAATAATCTAGCACGCCAAACAAATCTTTTTTGAAATCCTCGGTGCGAATTATCTTAAAACCCATATCTATCACGCACTTCTTCTTCAAATTCTTCCCACGGTTTATTCTCTCCACGAGTGCTTGGCAGTGGAATTAATGCTTTATATAGCTCCTTTAGCGCCTCTTCGTATTCGATTTGCGTTATATTTGGCTCTCTAACTGTGTTCATTTTTATCACTCCTTACTTTTATTATATACGATTTTGTGTGAATTAGCAAATTTATTGCTGATATACCAGTTGCCCGGTATTTAAAACATGCGAGGCGAAGCCGCTTTCGTCGTTTTGTATATCTAATAAGTGCGGCTCAATATCATAACTTATTCCTCGGCGGAGGCGCCATAACAATCGTGTCGTCTGCCACCAATCGCCATTGAAGCCATTGAACACAACGCCGACATCGATATCGCTATCTTCGCCCGGGTTGCCATTTACATATGAGCCGAAAATCACAACCGAGCTTGGCGCGATTTCATCTTTCAACGCTTCGGCATAGCGGCGGACATTTTCTATAGCTGTTTTTTTATCCAACATAGCAAATCCTCCGTTTCTTTCAAGAATTCGTTGCTATTATCATTGTTTAGCAACTCGCTGAGCTCTTTCTTCACATTGTGATAGCGTGCTTCAATATTTAGCGGGTTTAAATCTTCGATTTTAATCTTGCTGCTTTTCGGACATTTTATCTAGCAAATTGGCTTTGAGAGCCAGTTTAGTTAAATCGTGAATTTTGGGTGGAATTTCATTTTCTGCGCAGTCTCTTGCGATAATTGCCTTTAACGCTTTCTCGATTGTTTGGTGGCACATAAAGCCGACATATAGATATCTGCCGGTTTTGAGCATTGCCTTTGCAGTATCTAAATCATAATCTGCTATGTTCAACCAGTATTGCGTTTTATTCATTCTTTTCTCCTTAGTTCATCGGTTTCATGGTGGGGAAGAGGAGCACATCGCGGATGGAGGGGGAATTTGTGAGGAGCATGACGAGGCGGTCGATTCCCAGGCCCATGCCGCCGGTGGGGGGCATGCCATATTCGAGGGCGAGGAGGAAATCGTCATCCATCATGTTGGCCTCTTCATCGCCGGATTCGCGGAGCTTTTCTTGAGCGAGGAAGCGCTCTTTTTGGTCGAGCGGGTCGTTGAGCTCGGAATAAGCATTGGCGAATTCGCGGGCCGTGATGAATAATTCAAAGCGCTCGGTGAGGCGCGGATCGGCTTTTTTCATTTTGGTGAGGGGGGAAACTTCGGTGGGGTAGTCGTAGATGAAGGTTGGTTGGATGAGGTGGGGTTCGACTTTTTCTTCGAAGATTTCGTTGAGGGCTTCGCCCCAAGTTAACAGTTTACAGTCGACAGTTGGCAGTATTTTTTTTGTGGCAGCAATTGCCTCATTATCACTTTTGATTTCGTTAAAGTCTACACCGGTGTATTCCTTCACTGCGTCTATCATTGATAATCTGCGCCAGCCGGGAGAGAGGTCGATTTCTTGCTCACCATACATAATCTTCGGAGTGCCATTAACTTTATCGTTGATGAAAATCACCAGTTCTTCGGTTAAGTCCATCATATCATTATAATCGGCATAGGCCTGATAAACCTCAACGGTGGTGAATTCGGGGTTGTGCTTGATGCTCATGCCTTCGTTGCGGAATATGCGGCCGATCTCGTAAACCCGCTCCATGCCGCCGACAATCAGGCGCTTGAGATGCAGCTCGGTGGCTATG
>WRBX01000127.1 GCA_009784335.1 Oscillospiraceae bacterium | reverse complement strand
TCGACATAGCCTTCGCCATGATAAATGCCCATAAAAAGCGATAACGCTGCGGCGATGAGCAGGATGATAACGCTGATATCGCTCAAAGTGTGCACAACTTTTTTGAAGATGCCCTCGCCCTTTTGCTCCTCAAATTGGTTTTTTCCATGGCGAACTTGAAGCGCGGGAATATCGAGCGCGCGCAAACCGGTTTCTTGATTTGAGTGCAATTCTGCTAGCAGGGTTTGCTTCGTTTTTTCATAATGATACATTTTTTTGTCCCTTCTTTTGTGCCTTTATGCCTTCCAGTTCGATAGTTGCCGTTCCATCACCTTTATCTCATCGCGCAATTCTGCCGCGCGTTCGAAATGCAAATCTTGCGCGGCCAGCTCCATTTCGTTTGTGAGCTTTTTGATTTCTTTGAGGATGTCCATTGGGTCAAAATTTGTAGTTTTAATAGTTTTTTCTTCTTTAGTCGCTGCAATCACTTCACTCACTTTCTTCACAATCGTGGTCGGAGTTATATTATTGCTCTTGTTATATTTTTCCTGAATCTCGCGGCGCCGATTAGTCTCGCCAATCGCCCGCTCCATCGAGCCGGTAATCCGATCGGCATACATAATCACCTTGCCCTCGGCGTTCCTTGCCGCGCGGCCGATTGTTTGAATAAGCGAGGTTTCCGAGCGCAAAAACCCTTCTTTATCAGCGTCCAAAATCGCCACAAGCTGCACCTCGGGCAAATCAAGCCCTTCGCGCAGCAGGTTAATCCCCACCAGCACATCAAACTCGCCCATGCGCAAATCGCGAATGATTTCCAAGCGATTGAGGGTGTGCACTTCGGAATGCAAATAGCGCACACGAATGCCCAGCTCCTCCAAATATTCCGTTAAATCTTCCGCCATTTTTTTGGTCAATGTCGTAACTAACACTCTTCCGCCGCTCGCGGAAAGCTCGGGGCTCTGTGTTTGTGCGGCCGGGGCGCCCGGGACGGCGCCCCCTACGAGGCAATCATCGTTCCCCATGATTGTAGGGGACGCCGTCTCGGGCGTCCCGCTCTTCAAAGCGTCACATTCACTCCTAAATCCTGAATCCTGAATCCCGACTACTTTATTTATCTCCCCAAACAAATCTTCAATTTGCCCTTTCACAGGGCGCACATCAATAAAGGGATCTAATAGCCCCGTCGGGCGAATCACCTGCTCCACTATTATATTTTCACTTTTTTCCTTCTCATATTCCGAAGGCGTGGCCGAAACATAAATGGCCTGATTCACCCGCTCCTCGAATTCGGCAAACTTCAGCGGCCGATTATCAAAAGCGCTGGGCAGGCGAAAGCCGTAATCAATCAGCGTTTCCTTGCGCGCCCGATCGCCGTTATACATCGCACGCACCTGCGGAATAGTCACATGGCTCTCATCCACCACCAGCAGAAAATCTTTGGGAAAATAATCAATCAAAGTGAACGGCGAGCTGCCCTCCTCGCGCCCCGAAATATGCCTTGAATAATTTTCGATGCCACTGCAAAACCCGATTTCCTGCATCATTTCAATATCGAAATTCGTGCGCTGCTCGATTCGTTGCGCTTCAAGCAGCATATTATTATCACGAAAATACGCCAGCCGCTCCTCAAGCTCGCACTTGATATCCCCAATCGCGCGCTCCATTTTATCGCTGGAAGTGACATAATGCGAATTGGGAAAAATCACAACATGATCTGTAGTTCCTATAGTTTTTCCCGTGAGAGCATGCACCTCGCTGATTTTCTCAATTTCATCGCCAAAGAATTCAATGCGAATCAAATTATCGCTTTGGTTAGCGCCAAACACTTCAAGCACATCGCCGCGAACTCGAAAAGTGCCGCGCTTAAGCGCGATATCATTGCGATTATATTGCATATCAACCAGCTTGAGCATAGCTCCGTCGCGCCCAATATCGCTCGAACCCTTGCGGAGCGAGAGAGTTAGATTTTTATAATCAATGGGGTCGCCAAGCCCATAAATGCACGAAACCGAGGCAACGATAATCACATCCGAGCGCTCGAGGAGCGAAACCGTCGCCCGATGCCGCAGCTTATCAATCTCGTCATTTATCGAAGAATCCTTCTCGATGAAGGTGTCGGTGGAGGGGATATATGCCTCGGGCTGATAATAATCATAGTAGCTCACGAAATACTCAACCGCATTATTGGGGAAAAATTCCTTGAACTCCGAGCAAAGCTGCGCCGCCAAAGTTTTATTATGCGCCAGCACTAAAGTTGGTTTTTGCACTTTTTCGATGACATTTGCTATGGTGAATGTCTTGCCTGAGCCGGTAACGCCAAGCAGAGTTTGATGCTTGCGCTCGCCCATAATGCCCTGAGCAAGCCCATAAATCGCCCCCGGCTGATCCCCCGTCGGCTTAAAATCCGAAACTAATTGAAATTTATTTTTTTCCATAGTATTGTTATAATGTTTGCAAAAAGAAATGTCAATTCCGCTTGACATCCCCGCGCCGCTTCATATATATAATAGTTAGACTTTTCAAAAGGAGCATAAATTTATGGACAAATTTGCAAAAATCGGCTTTATACCTGCGGATATCTTATTGCCGAAGATGGCCGACCTCACTAAATGGAGCGTGGTTGCTTGCGATCAATACACATCTCAGCCGGAATATTGGCAAGAAGTGGCGCGGATTACCGAGGGCGCGATTTCTACTTTGGATATTATTTTTCCCGAAGTTTATCTTGAAAATGGCGATGAAAAGGCGACAATCGAAAAAATCAACAGCAAGATGCAGGAATACATAAGCAAGGATATTTTCCAAAAACACGAAGATTCATTTATTTATGTAGAGCGAGAGTTCCCGAACGGCAAAAAGCGCTGCGGAATCGTGGGCGCCATTGATTTGGAATCGTATGATTATAGCGACAATGCCAAATCTGCCATTCGCGCCACCGAGAAAACTGTGGTAGAGCGGCT
>WRBX01000126.1 GCA_009784335.1 Oscillospiraceae bacterium | reverse complement strand
TAGTTCTCGCTGAGCTCATTTTGCCCAATGCCGGTTTTTTCTTTGCCATGTTTATCACCTCCTTCTAATTCTAATATCAATCTCTAAGATTAAAAAAAGGAATATCCATTTTTTTGGATTTCCCAAGTTAGATAAAAAATATACAATCGCCGAAAAAAGGCGATTGCATTTTGCATAATTACATACTAAAATAATAGCATAACAATTATGTTTGTCAAGCCCCTAGTTTTCTGCGCGAGGGCAGGAATACAAGAGCTTAAACCAAAACTTCTTGTTGAAGATATTTAATGATTATTGCAATGAATTCGGTTGTTGTAGGCTTGCCTTTATTTTTATCAATGGCATAGCCGGCTTTTTCATACATAACCTCGACATCGCAATTGTTAACGGCTTTCTCAATGGCACTACGCATTACGCGCTCCACTGATGCCGCCGAACCACCGTGCATTTTTGCAAGCTTTGGATAAAGGTTTTTGGTTACTCCTGTTAAAAACTCGCTATCTTTATACACTATAATGCAAGCAGATTTGAGGCACCTATAGCCTTTTGATCTTGGCAAAACAGCGAACTCCAGTAATGCTTGGTCAACGCGTTTTTCCAAATCGATATCTTCATTTGCCTCCAACACTTCCGGAAGCATAAACCCTGCATTCATTTGCACAAACATGGCATCGACTTTGTTATTTTTCACGAATTCGTTTGCTTCTTTACCGGTTGAAACTCGCCCGACAATTTCAAATTCTTTTCCTCTTTCGATTGCGGCTCTCAGCGCTTCCACTTCACTATCGTCATCATCCGCGATTAGTAGTTTTATCACCATACACTCCTTGAGTTGCTTATCATTAAAATATGATACCATGGTGCTAGTTTTAGTCAAGTTTTTGCAAAACTAATTTATATTGCGCTGAACTTCAATGCAATCCTTGAGTTTTGTGAGCTTTGTTACCAGCTTTTCAAGCTGGGATTTATCGGTTATTTGAACTACAACATTGAAAATTACGATATCGTCTTTCAAAACTTTACTCTCGATAGCCACCATTTGCAACTTCATTTCGGAAATTTTGCCTGCTATGCTGGCGAGAATACCCACTTTAGAATTGGCAACTATGCGAAGATTTGCGTTATAGGTGGAAGTTTTGCCGCCGGTGCCCCACTCGGCTTCAATCAGACGGGCAGTTTTATCTTCTTCCATCACATCTATGGTGGAGCAATCTGATCGATGGATAGTGACACCACGGCCGCGGGTGATATAACCTACGATACCGTCGCCATGAACAGGATTGCAGCATTTGGCATAACGAATCAGGCAATTTTCAATTCCATGGACAATGATTTCTTGCGTTGAAATCTTCTTATCTGCAATAGGTAGATTTTTAAATTCTTCCTCTTTTTTTGGCATCACATCTTTTAGATATTCTCGAATACGAGTAATAATTTTGAGCACAGAAATGCCGCCAAAACCAATCATTGCATAAATATCGTCAATCTCCTTAATAGAAAACTTCTTGAGCAAAGGCGGCTGCCATTTATCAATATGCGCATTTGCAAGCTCGGAAAGGCGCTCTTTTTTTAGCTCTTTTTCAAGCATTGCTTTGCCACGAGCAATATTTTCTTCTCGGTTTTCTTTTTTGAAATAATCATTTATCTTACGCTTGGCTGATGTGGTTTTAACAGTTTTTAGCCAGTCCAAGCTTGGGGTGCCATTTTTAGCAGTAATAATTTCAACGATATCGCCATTTTTCAAAATCGTATCAATAGGCTTAATCTGGCTGTTAATTTTGCAGCCGACTGCTTTATCTCCCACCTGGCTATGGATTGAATAAGCAAAATCAATTGGGTTTGAGCCGAAAGGAAGCGAAACGAGGTCGCCGCGGGGGGAAAAAATAAAAACTTCATTTTCGAATAAATCGACTTTGAGCGAAGACACAATCTCTTCGCTATCGCCGGTGCCCTTATAATCATCGATTAGCTGGCGAATCCATGCGAATTTCTCGTCTGCCGCTTTTTTGCCGCCGCCCTCTTTATAATTCCAATGCGCCGCGATACCTACTTCGGAAATATTGTGCATATTCCAAGTGCGGATTTGCACCTCAAACGGCTTACCTTCGGGGCCGATTAGCGAGGTATGCAGTGATTGATACATATTCTTTTTCGGCATGGCGATATAATCTTTGAAGCGGCCGGGGATGGGCTGATATAGCTCGTGAACCATGCCCAAAACCGCATAACAATCGGCAAGATTATCAACAATAACACGCAAAGCGAGCAAATCATAAATCTGCTCGATCGGAATATTATGCTTATGCATTTTGAGGTAGATACTATAAAAGTGCTTAGCGCGGCTTTGGATTTCGCATTTAATGCCCATTTCTGCACACTTTGCAGACAGCATATTTTTGAGGTTTTCTAAGTATCTCTCCCTCTCCTGCCGCTTCTGCTTAATATTTTCAGAGATTTCTTTATAGCTTTGGGGGTCCAAATATTGCAGCGAGATATCCTCCAGCTCCCATTTTAACTTTGCCATGCCGAGGCGGTGGGCGAGCGGGGCATAAATCTCCATAGTTTCGCAGGCTTTTTCAAGCTGTTTGCGCCGTTCCATAGAACCAAGCGTGCGCATATTATGCAATCTATCAGCGAGCTTAATCAGAATAACCCGTATATCCTTCGCCATTGCTACAAACATTTTGCGGATATTTTCTGCTTGTTTTTCGAGGACTGTGCTATATTGAATATTGGTAAGCTTGGTTACGCCTTCGACCAACTCAGTAATTTCTTTGCCAAAATCTTCTACCATCTGCTCTTTGGAATATTCGGTATCTTCCAAAACATCATGCAATAGAGCGGCGCAAATGCTTGTTATATCCAGCTCCATATCCGCCAAAATGAAGGCAACACCAAGCGGGTGGATAATATATTGCTCGCCCGAATGTCGTTTTTGCT
>WRBX01000125.1 GCA_009784335.1 Oscillospiraceae bacterium | reverse complement strand
TTTAATATTAGTGATTTTAGCAAAATTTCCAAGCGGCAATACAGCTTTTTCAAGCTCCGCGAGCGAAATATTATGGGTGTTTGCGCACTTAAATTCGCTGCTAATGATTTTCAACCTATTGCCTATCCCGCCGCTCGACGGCTCCAAATTATTCACAGCTTGGCTGCCGTATCGCGCGCGTGAATTCTTGTGGAGATTTGAGCAACATGGAATAATAGTGCTGTTCTTGATTATCCAGCTCCTCTGGCCGCTCATTCGGTGGCTGCAAGAGATGGTAATCGGCGGAATTATCGCACTTTTATCAATGATATTTTAGGAGATATTTATGGATATTAAAAAAATCTTTATTCAATTTGTTAAGTTTGGCTCAATCGGCGCAATTAACACTATTCTCACATGGGCGATATACATGGGATTTGTGGAGCTTTTCACTTTTGAATGGGGCTTGGGTATATTCAAAATAGACGACTATATGGTAGGCTATACAATTGCTTTTGTTATCACGGTGGCCAATGCCTATTGGTTGCAAACCAAGTTCGTTTTTGATGGCTCAGGGCAAGCGCATTCCAGTAAAATATTTAAAACATATACTGCTTATTTTATAACTTTTTTACTTACCCAAGTGTGTCTATGGATTTTAATCAGTTTAGTCGGTATGGATAAAAAACTAGCAATCATCCCACCGATGTTTATCACGATTCCGACGAACTTCTTGGTTCACAAGTTTTGGGTGTTTAAAGAAAAAAATTAGTGGCTAGTGACTAGTGGGTAGTGACTAGGATTTCTAACCACTAGCCACTAGCCACTATTCACTAGGATAACATGGAGAAAAACTATGAAAAAAGTGCAAATATACATAATCAACACCAATTGCCAAGGTTTCCTCAAAGATTGCCTAACCGCCGTGGCCAACCAAGATTACTACGATTTCGATGTAACCTTTATCGATAACGGGTCGACCGATGATAGCGTGCAATTTGTGCGCGAGAATTTTCCGCAGGTGGAAGTGGTGCATCATATCGAAAACATCGGCGATTATAAGGCGCTAAATGCGCTTGCAATGCGCTCGGGCGCTGATTATATTGCGATTTTGAAGCCCGATGCCATTGTCGAAAACGATTGGCTGCGCGAGATGATTGCCGTGATGGCCAATGATGAGCAGATTTTCAGCGTTTCGCCAACCATTCTCTATCAGCATAATCCCACGCGTGTGAAAATGGCGGGCATGGGCTACACTCTCGGCGGCACAGCGTTCGGCCTGTTTAGCGGAAAAAATGTTAATGAGCTGAAACAAAAAGAGGTGTTTGCCGCCGGGGATTGCGGTGTGCTTTATCGCAGGCTTATGTTTCAAAAGCTCGATGGATATGACGATAATTTCTACTCAGTTGCCGGCGATTTGGATCTTTCATGGCGCGCTAAAAAGATGGGCTATAAAAATGTGATTTGCCCAACTTCTTTCTTGAATCGCACTTTCGAGCTGGGCTCGATTGATAATGAAACTCGGCATCGCTTGGAGGCGCGGAATAATATTTGGAGCATTCATAAAAATGCGCCGCAGTGGCAGAAATTTTTGACAGGGTGGATTATAAAAGGCGCCCGTTCATCGCAGGCGAGATACACAAAAAAGGCAAGAAGCGCTTTCAAAAAAGGCGTTGTCGAAGGCAAGGCGACCGCCAAACGCATGTGCCGTAAATCCAAAACAAAAATGTGGCAAAATATGAAAATTGCCACAGCGCAGACGAAATATAGTTTTGTTAATTTGGTACGCTTTCCGAAATAAACCCCTAAATAATAAAGAAAAGAGAATGAATAATAAAGAATAAAAGCGGATAAATTGCTACGCAATTTTGAAATGAATTTCACAAGAAATTCTACAATTTTTATTATTTATTCTCTTTTCTTTATTATTTATTCTTTAAGGTTTTCGGCAATAGCCGCAACACAATAATCGCCAAATATCCGCCGATAATCGCCGTCACAAGTTGCGGCCACGACATATTACGCACCAGCATTTCCAAAATCGTGGTTGAATTTGTGCCGGGAGCAATAGTAATCAAGCCGGAATATAAGAAAGTTCTAAATGCGAAGGGCACCGCCCACCATAGAAATAAAAACTTGAATGCGGCGGCGATTAGCATTGAAATAGTCTGCGAGCACCACTTTGTTTTGGTATGCAGCAGCCACCAAACGATTGCAATTATGCAGTTACCTAATGCAACTACCGGCACAAGATAAATATGCGGCAAATGAGCTTGCATTGAAGCGAAAATCGGGAGAGCTATCCCTATAAAAATCGTGCCCCAAAGGCCCACGCGCCCCGCGGCAACGAAAAGAACAAGATTAACCAGCGAGCCGATAATAAGCACTCCCGCAAGATGCGCGAAAAAAAGCGGAGCGATAAGGCGGAGGGCTTGGAAGCTGAGGCCTAGGGCTAATAACAAAGCAGTTTCGGTTAGTTTTCGAGCATTTGTCATCTTTATTCCTTTATAATAGAAGTGACTAGTGGCTAGTGATTAGTGGTTAGAAAAATCATCTAGCCACTAGCCACTAATCACTAACCACTAATCTAAATTAACAAAAGGCCTATCCGTTGCCGGCGCTACCGGCGCATTAGTAGGCTGCACAACCACCGGCCTCGGAGTTGCCGTTGGCTTTGGCGCAGTTGTGGCAGCAGGCCTTGCAGTTGCGGTTGGTTTCGGAGCAGCAGTCACAGCAGGTTTAGCCGTTGCAGTAGGCACGCCGGCCGCTTCGGTAGACATCGGCCCCGGTTCCGGCGTTTCATTTAGCCCTAATAGCTCACGCAAATCGTCAATCGTTGATTGTTGTTCCTCGATTATCTGCTCTAATTCCGCCACTTTCACACCTGAATTTGCCCGCCCGCCCAGCATGTTATACGCAATAACAAACGATAACGCGAACAATAAAATCAGCAATGCAACAAACGC
>WRBX01000124.1 GCA_009784335.1 Oscillospiraceae bacterium | reverse complement strand
GGTTGATGAAAAGCGCAGAAAAGTTGTTGGCTCAATGAGGCAGGCCAAGCCGGTGAACACTAAAGAAATGGAAGTGTTTTGGAATGGCATTATTATCGGCAAAGAGCTAACAGGCAAGGTGAAAAACTTTACATCGTTTGGCGCGTTCATCGACCTTGGCGGAGTGGACGGCCTGGTGCATAACACCGAGCTTTCATGGGAAAAAAATATGGCACCGGAGGATATATTCGAGATTGGGCAAGAGGTTAGCGTGTGGGTGAAAGATTTCGACCCGGAGGCTAGACGGGTTTCGCTGGGCTATCGCAAAGCGGAGGATAATCCTTGGAATAAGTATGCAGGGCAGGTGAGCGAAGGCGATATTTTAAATGTGAAGATTGTTCGCATTTCGCCTTTTGGCGCTTTTGCCGAGATTTTCCCCGGTATTGACGGGCTGATTCATATTTCGGAATTGGATGTTGGGCGCGTGGATAATGTATCGAGCAAGGTTAAAGTGGGGCAAGAGGTTGAAGTGAAAGTTATTAAAATCGATGATGAAAAGGGCAAGATTAGCCTTAGTATAGCGGCGCTTTTAGACGGATATATTATCAAAGATGCTGAAAAAGAATTGAACGCGGATGACACGGCCCCACACTTGCAGTAACTTCGCTTCGGCAAGTGAGGGGTAACGGATTAACGCGGATACCTATTTTCTGGTGGTGAGGAACACGGATATTTTAGAACTGATTAATAATATAAAAGGAAAAAGAGTAGCGGTAGTTGGCATTGGTGTCAATAATATACCGCTTATTCGTTTTTTGGTGAAGCGCGGCGCCAATGTGACGGCTTTCGATCAAAAAGCCGCCAAGGATTTAGGCATTATTTATAATGATTTGAAGCAAATCGGGATTACTTTTTCGCTTGGCAAGAATTATTTGAATAAGCTCACCCAAAAGATTATTTTTAAATCTCCCGGGATTCCGTTTAGTATCCCGGAGATTCAAAATGCAATGGCGGATGGCGCTTTTATCACCAGTGAAATCGAAGTTTTTATGACTCTATGCCCATGCGCAGTGATTGGGGTAACCGGCAGCGACGGCAAGACGACAACTTCAACTATCATCGCAAAGATGTTAGAGGATGCGGGGCAAAAAGTGTGGCTTGGCGGCAATATCGGTAAGCCATTGATTGATGAACTTGAAAATATTTCGCCAAATGATAAGGTGGTGCTGGAGCTATCGAGCTTCCAGCTGCAAAACTGCCGAGTGAGCCCGCGGGTTGCGGTTGTTACTAATATTTCACCAAATCACTTGGATCACCATGCCGATATGCAAGAATATGTTGATGCCAAGAAAAACATATTTTTGCACCAAGATGAAATGGGAATTTTGGTGACCAATAGCGATAATGCGATTACCAATAATTTTAGGGGGCATGGTGCTCTACGCAAGTTTAGCAGATTTTCTGAAGTAGAAAGCGGTTGTTATTTAAAAGATGGTGATATCCATTTCAAAGATGAAATGGGCGATTTTGTTGCTATGCAAGTGGCGGATATAAAAATCCCCGGAGCGCATAATGTTGAAAATTTTATGGCGGCGATCGCGGCGGTGGCTGATTTTGCCGGGCTCAAGAGCATGAAAGAAGTGGCGCAAACTTTTAACGGTGTGCCGCATCGGATTGAGTTTGTCCGCGAATTTAAAGCAATCAAATTCTATAACGATAGCATTGCAACCACTCCATCGCGAACGATGGCCGGCCTTAAAGCCTTCGATAAAAAAGTGATTTTGATTGCCGGTGGCTATGATAAGAAGATTCCGTTTGACGATTTCGGAAAAGCTGCATGCGAGAATGTAAAGCATTTGCACCTCTTGGGAGTGACCGCGGATAAAATTGCAGCGGCGGTGGGGGATAGTGTGACGATTACGAAATATGATAATCTGAAGGAAGCGACGATTGGTGCTGCTGAGACGGCGGCGGACGGCGATATTGTGCTGCTATCCCCTGCTTGTGCGAGTTATGATATGTTCCGTAATTTTGAAGAGAGAGGGAATTATTACAAGATGGTAGTGGATGAGCTGCGATAGGAGTTAGTTATGATAGTTTTTTATATAGTTATGGTAGTTTTGTGCTATTTAATAGGCAGCATATCGCCGGGGATAATTATTTCTAAGCTGAAGGGCAAGGGCGATATTCGCGAGCATGGTAGCGGGGGGACTGGTGCGACTAATGTTAATAGGACATTGGGGACAAAATATGGTATTCTAGTGCTGATGCTTGATTGCTTGAAGGCAATTATTCCGCTTTTGATAATTAAATATTTGATGTATATTACAAGTTTTTTTTCTATTTCAAGCGACATCATGGACATGTCTTCCAGCTTAATGCCGGCGCCTCATCCCATAGATATTTATTTTCCAGCACTCGCCGTGATGCTCGGGCATATTTTCCCCATTTGGCATAAGTTTAAGGGCGGCAAAGGCGTGGCGGTGGCGCTTGGGGTGTTGTTTGTAATCAATTGGCAGTTCACTTTAATTATTCTTGCAGTTTTCCTCTTAATTGTAATAGTTTTCCGCTATATTTCGCTGGGTTCAATCGCCGCGGCGGTTTCGTTTCCGCTGCTTAACCTTATGACAAAAGATAGAGATTTAATAATATTTTCCTGCGTTTTAGCACTAATAGTTATATGGACTCATAAGCAGAATATACTAAGGCTATTAGAAGGAAAAGAAAACAAATTTAGTTTTAAAAAATCCTAATGAAGAATGAATGATGAATAATTAATAATGAATGATATTTTGGAAGAGAGAGTATTATTCACTATTCATCATTAATTTTTCATTATCCATTAAGTTTTTAGGAGCAGTGATGGAAAAAACAAAGCTAACTATAATCGGCAATGGCTCATGGGGCGCGGCGCTTGCGAAAATGTGGTCGCTTCATGAGCGCAGTGTGAAAACTTGGGATATAGGCGAGGATATGGCAGC
>WRBX01000123.1 GCA_009784335.1 Oscillospiraceae bacterium | reverse complement strand
TGGTTGATATGATGCGCACGATTGCGGTGTCTTCCGGCAAGGTTGTGGCGGCGAATTGGTGGGGAAAGTGGAAGACGGCGTTTCAAATGTTCGCCATTATTTCGTTTTTGCTGGAGCGGGTGGGTTTTTGGTTTCTCGCGTATCCCTGCCCGATTTTGAGAATTACCGTTTCGCAAGGGCTGATTTATATCGCAGTGGCGCTGACGGTTATTAGCGGTGTGACTTATATGAAGGATAATTGGAAGTTTATTGAGTTTAAGTAAAAAAAGAATTTCGCAAGAAATTCAACAATTATTATTCATTATTCATCATTCATTATTAATTCTTCATTAGGCTTTTTAATGAATAACGAAGTATGAATAATTAATAATGAATAATATTAGGAGAGTTTTTATGAGAATATTAGTTGACTGCTCAGGCGGGGATAAAGCGCCGCAGGCGGCGATTGAGGGGGCAGTGCGCGCGGCTAAGGAATTTAGTTGCGAGATTTCTTTTATTGGAAACCCTGATGACATCAAGAAATATGCGCCTGAGAGCTTTGAAATTATTGCCAGCGAAGATGATATCACAAACGAAGATAAAATTGATGCTATTAAAAAGAAGAAAAATTCTTCGATGGTGCTGGGGATGAAGCTAATCAAGGAAGGGAAATTTGATGCGTTTGTTTCTGCCGGGAATTCGGGGGCGCTGGTGGCGAGCGCGACATTATATGCAGGGCGGCTGCCGGGCGTTGCGCGGCCTGCGTTGGCACCGGTGCTGCCGACTGAGAGCGGATGCTTCATGCTGATTGATGCCGGGGCGAATTTGGAATGCAAGCCTGAATTTTTGGCGCAATTTGGCATGATGGGCGCGATTTATATGCAAAATGTGCAGAAAGTTGCGCGGCCGCGAGTTGGGTTGTTGAATGTGGGAGCGGAAGAGGGGAAGGGGGGAACGGTGCTTGGCGAGGCGGCGGAAATGCTTCGTAGGGGCGACCGTCCTCGGTCGCCCGCGGGCGATGGGGACCATCGCCCCTACGAGTTTGTCGGGAATGTGGAAGCACGAGATTTTCCCAAGGGCGTGTGTGATGTGTTGGTGGCCGAGGGGTTTGCCGGCAATGTTATGCTAAAATCTATCGAGGGCATGGGGCTATTTATCAAAGATAATTTGAAAGAAGCCGTATTCGGCTCGCTGAAATCAAAGATTGGCGCGCTATTTATGAAGAAATCGCTGACAGCGCTGATGAACAAAATGGATTATTCTGGGTACGGCGGCGCGCCGATGCTGGGGGTGAACGGGGCGGTAATTAAGGCGCATGGTTCATCGAATTCCACCGCATTTTATCACGCGATTCGCCAAGCGGTTTCATTTGTTGAGAGTGGAGTTAATGAGAAGATAGAAGAGCAGTTAACAACGAACAACGAACAATAAATGTATGATTTTTCACGAAATCATTTTGAACTTAGTAAATGCTTTTGTTCAAATATCACGCTCCGACATGAAACAAGTGGCATCAACGCCGCTTTTTTTCATATAATCGGCGCCCCAGTTTCGCATGGCATCTAGAATCGGTTTTATGCTTCTGCCTAAATCGGATAGCTGGTATTCCACTTTTGGCGGCACAACAGGATAAACTGTTCGAATAACCAAGTTATCCTTTTCGAGCTCCCGCAATTGTTGCGTGAGCATTTTTCGTGTTGCCTGCGGGATAAGACGGCAAAGCTCTCCAAAACGCTGAGTGCCGGAGGCCAAATGCCAAAGGATTAGCGCCTTATATTTTCCGCCAATCATATCAAGAGTTGCAACAACAGGGCAGTTAGTTTTATCGCAGTTATCCATATTTGTTTCCTTTTCTATACTATGTCACTTAAAGGTTCGTACTTGTAATTATTTCTCAATTGAATATAATGATAATAGTACATGTATTAAAAAGTCAAGAAAGGAGGATACCTCTATGATTCAAGATGGAAGCTGCACAAATCCATATTGCAAGTGCCCTGATTGCAAATGCGACCCATGCGAATGCAAGCCGGGCGAGCCTTGCCCTTGTGGATGCGATTGCCACAAGTGACGCGGAATGAATTCGCCTTCGCAACAAATTTTAGCCTTTGGGCTTTGTGCAAACGAAAAGTGGCGCTGAAGAAGTGCTGCTTTTTTTATTAACTAGCTTCAGGCAGGTGTTGCACAAGGCGGTGTTTATATTGATTTTTCTCCTTATGGTGCTTAATAAATTTGCCGATTTCGGAGGCGATTATTGGGATGAGCGAGAGGTAGATTACCGCAACCCAATGGTGGAAGCCAATGGCGGTCATGCCGAAAATGTTGCCAATTGGCGTGATAAACACGAGCATTGCAAAAACGAAAATCATTGCAAATGCGCTGATGGCAAGCTTTGGATTATCGCGGAGCGTGCGCTTGAACACTGATTTGCGGCTGCGGACGGTGAAAATATGCAGAATTGATGTCCACCCCACAATCAAGAAACACATTGTTTGCCCGATTTCGTGCGAAGGCGCAAGGCCGCCGCCAAAAACTATATTTGTGCCGATATAGTAGCCAATCCACGAAACGATTGCGAATGCCGCGGTTTGCACGGCAATCACCAGCACCAGCCCTTCAAATAAGCTTTCCTCGCGCCCAATCGGTTTTCGCTTCATAATTCGCAAATCCGATTTTTCACGAGCGAGATGAATGCCCGGAATGCCATCGCCCAAAACATTGATTAATAGTAGCATAATCGGCGTGAGCGGCATGCCCCAGCCAACCAGCGCGGCGCCCAGCATAATTATAATTTCGGAAAAATTGCAAACCACAAGGAAATAAATCGTCTTACGAATATTGGAAAACACATCGCGCCCCTTGTGCGCGGCGGTGACGATAGTGCTGAAATTATCGTCAATCAAAATCATATCGGATGCGCTTTTGGCCACCTCGGTGCCTGCAATGCCCATAGAAATGCCGACATCAGCGGCTTTTAGCGC
>WRBX01000122.1 GCA_009784335.1 Oscillospiraceae bacterium | reverse complement strand
TTGCGATAGGCTTCGGTGATGCTGAGGTTTAGGCCGAGTTTTAGCATGTTTACGGCGAGAAGGGTGCAGGTTTGGTGGAGAGAGGATTCAGGATTCAGGATTCGGGATTCAGTTTGAATGTTTGCCTTCGAAGGCAGGCGACCGAGGGCGGCCGCCCCTACAATGCCCTCGCCTTTGAGGTAGGCAATTGCCTCTTCTACTTCGAGGGTGTTGCCAATTGTGTTGCCGAGGGGTTCATTCATCGGAGTGAGCACTGCGAGGGTGTTGCGACCGCTCATTTGGCCGATTTTCACCATTAGATTGGCGAGGCGCTTGGCATCTTTTTTTGTTTTCATAAAGGCGCCTGAGCCATAAGTTACATCGAGAACGATATTAGGGCAGCCCGTAGCAAGCTTTTTTGACATTATGGAGGACGCGATAAGCGGAATACTTTCGATGGTTCCCGTTACATCTCTTAAGCGATAAAACTCGCCATCTTTGGGGGTGATTTCAGCGGTTTGCGCGGCGATTGCAATGCCGATTTCGCCCACTTGCTTTTCAAATTGCTCGGGAGATAAATCGCACGAGAGCCCTGTGAAGCTTTCTAACTTGTCGACAGTGCCGCCGGTGTGCCCCAGGCCTCTGCCGGCCAGCTTTGCCACTTTAACACCGCAGGCGGCAACAATGGGCAGAACAATCAGCGAGCATTTGTCGCCGACACCGCCGGTTGAGTGAAGATCTACATATGCATTATCATCTGTAAAGTCAAATTGCTTTCCACTTTTGGCAAGTTGATAAGTTAGGCCTATAGTTTCCAGCTCATTAAGCCCTTTTATGTAGATTGCCATCAAAAGTGCAGAAAGCTGATAATCAGGAATGTCAGATTGAACGATGAATTCAATTTCATCGCTATTTAGCATTCCACCATTTCGCTTTTTGGTTATTATGTCGATTATGTTCATGTGTTAGCTCCTTGCTAATTTTTCCTTTCTCGTAACATACAGTCCAATAAGTATAAATAATAAGCTCCAGCAATAATTGAATATTCTATTAAAATGCTTTTTTATGTCATGCATAATCTTTATGGGATTATTTTCATTATAATATATAGTAATAATTTCGCCTTTACTAAATCGTGGGTGTTCTCCATATCCTAATATAGATTTATATTTTCCCTCATCCACATAGTATTCGACAATAGCTTCATAGGCCATTGCATTAGATCTGCGAGACAACTGTGTAATTCGAATCTCCTCTACAATAGCATCAGTTTGCTTTGCATTTTTTAAAAAATTGTTCTCTATTAGTGAAGGGAAAAGAACTGAAAAGATTAGAAGTGTTGCAGCAAAAATTATTGCAAGTATTCCTATTCCTCGAATTTTCATAATAATCATTATTGCCCATATAATCATAAAGGTTCCAATACTAATGGAAAACAATGTACTGCCAAAATGTCGGAATAACTCTGACGAAAATATGCCCTCAATGCCTGCCGACCAAAAAGCAACAATGGCGAATGTAAACAATAAACTTAAATGTATCTTTTTAGATTTTACTTGAATTGTTTCATAGGCAATGCCAGTGCCTGCACCACAAAGCACTAAAACAGTCATTATTAAAAAAATCATTCGACTAAGGCCGAAATACTCCGCAGAAACATAACCTACAACTGCAAATATCAATAAAAATAAAAGAATAAACATATTCGCAATATACTTTAAAAAATCCAATATAGTTTTATTCATTGATAAACCTCCTCTATATAAAACTCTGCTGCGAATCTTCTTTTTTGAGGAAGCAGCCGATGGCGGGGATGTTTTTGGTGCGGTAGTAGGCGAGGTCGGCGAGGCCGGCTAGGTGGGCGGGGAGAACTTTGGTGAGGGTGGCGCCTTTTTTGAGGGTGAGGACGGAAACACCTTGGGAAGAGCGGGTGGTTTTTTCGTTGATATTTTTGGCATCGAAGACGAGGACTTTTTGGTTTGAGGATATGGCGACGAATTCGGTTCCCATGCCTCCTCTGTTAAGGGGAGGTGCCGAGTGTAACGAGGCGGAGGGGTTCGCCTCTTCGGTTTCAAAATCGAACCCCTCCGTCAAGGCTTCGCCTTGCCACCTCCCCTTAGCAGGGGAGGTATTTAGCTCATGAATGCAGATTAATTTTGAACCGGCGTAATATGCGGCGGTGAGTTTTTTGCGATTGGTGACGGTTTCGTAGCTTGTTAGTGGAATTTTTGCCATTTTGCCATTTTCAAAGCAGAATAGCAGGTGGCCTTTGAAATTGCCGGTGAGCACGGTGAAAATCGGATTTTCATCGGCCTCCATGCGCATCAGTGCTGGCAGATATTCACCCATTAAACTCGCCTTAGTGTCCGGAATTTCGTGCAACTTCATCTTATAAACGCTGCATTTATCGGTGAAAACCAGCAGTTCATCCTTATTCTTGCCCTCTTGCTCCCAGACAATTTTATCGCCTTCTTTGAGCTTATGCTCGCCCGATGAGCGCAGCGAAACAAGCGAGATTTTCTTAAAATATCCTTCGGCGGTAACAAACGCTTTAAGCGCATAATCCTCGATTGGAATGGACAAATCGACTTCCTCGGTGTCGCCGCCATCTACCAAATCGGTGCGGCGTGGCGCGCCATATTTCTTTTCAATGCGCTTCAAATCGTCGATAATCACGCCCTTTATCTTGGCCTCGCTGCCGAGAATCGATTTCATATTAGCGATATCATCGAGCAAATCCTCGATATCTTTGGTGCGATTTAGTATGTATTCCTTGTTGAGATTTCGCAGCTTAATATCGGCGACAAACTCGGCTTGCGGCTCGTCAATCGCGAAGCCCTTCATCAAATTCGGCACAACTTCGGCATCGGCAGAAGTGCCGCGGACGATAGCGACTGCCTTATCAATATCGAGCAGGATTTTTTCCAACCCTTGCAAAAGGTGAAGTTTATCGGATTTATTCTTAATATCAAATTCAAGCTGGCGGCGGATGCACTCGATGCGAAACTTCACCCATTCCCGCAAAATGCCGCTAACGCCCAGAACC
>WRBX01000121.1 GCA_009784335.1 Oscillospiraceae bacterium | reverse complement strand
GGCTCAATCTGCATCTGAATTTCGCACAAAATATCGTCAATGCGCACTAAATTATCCTCGGTATGCCCAAGCTTTCGAATAGTTTCCTCACGGCGATAGCGAAACTTTGAAATCCCCGCCGCTTCCTCAAAAATCTGCCGCCTATCATCAGGCTTATTGCTGAGAATCTCGGCAATTTTCCCCTGCCCTATAATCGAATACCCATCGCGCCCAAGGCCGGTATCCATCAAAAGCTCGTGAATATCTTTCAAACGGCATGCCGAATCATTGATTAAATACTCACTTTCGCCGCTTCTATAGAGCTTTCTGGTGATAATCACTTCTTCATAAGGCAAATCAAACTCGCCGCCGGCATTATCTATAACAATCGAAACCGAGGCATAAGAAAGCGGATTTCGCTTGGCTGTGCCGGCGAAAATAACATCCTGCATAGTGCCGCCTCTAAGATTTCGCACACTTTGCTCGCCCATAACCCACGCCAAGCAATCGGAAATATTACTCTTTCCGCTGCCGTTTGGCCCCACAATAGAGGTGATGCCATCGGACAATGAAATAACAGTCCTCTCAGCAAAGGACTTGAAGCCATATAGTTCGATTCGCTTTAGTTTCATCAATTACTCCGTAATAGCATTTAGCGTCTAGCATCTAGCATTTAGTCTGAATGAAAGTTCTTCGAAGAATTTGCTTTCAACTCTCAAATGCTAAATGCTAAAAACTGGATGCTATATCAACCCATTCTCAAATGCCGCTTTAGCGGCAGAGCGCATGGCGTCTTTTTTATTCTCGCCCTCGCCGGTGCTAATCTGCTTGCCATTAATCACCAGCGCCATCTTAAAATAAGAAGAGTGCGCATCGTAGTTGGAGCTGAGCACCCGATAACTCACAGTCCACTTATTTTTCTGAATAATCTCATTAATATCGGTGATATAATCACGCAGGAATTTGCCGGTGCGCGCCAATTCAAATCGCTCGGCAAAATGCGTAAGCACAAATCTGCGCGCAGGTTTATAGCCGCCATCGAGGTAAATTGCCGCAATTATCGCCTCAACGCAATCAGCCACAATACTCTTTTTCGGCACTTGCCCGCTATATTCCGGCACAAATCGTACAAAATCCACCAGCCTAAGCTCATCGGCAATCTCCGCCAAGCTCCGCTCAGAAAGCACCGCCGACTGAATTTTTGTGAGAGTTCCCTCGGGCTCTTTGGGATAAGTCTTAAACAAAAACTCACGCGAAATAAAAGATAGCACGCTATCTCCAAGATACTCCAGCCGCTCATACGACGGCAGTTTATGTATGTTGGCATAGGAAGAATGAGTAAGCGCAGTCTCTAATAGCTGCTTGCTCCTCATTCGATAACCAATTGCCTTTTCTAACTTTTTAATCACTATTCACCTTATACTTAACGAATAACGAATAAGTTATAACGAATAACTATTGAAGAAAAGCTCCGCTTTTCAATGTTCTTAAATAAAATTTGCGAAGCAAATTCACAACAGTTATTCGTTATGCGTTATTACTTATTCGTTGCCTTTTCCAAGTATGCAATCGCATCAGCCACCGTCTTCATCTCGGCGGCATCCTCATCGGGAATTTCAATATCAAATTCCTCCTCTAGCGCCATAATAAACTCCACCAAATCCAATGAATCCGCACCTAAATCCTCGATAAAAGATGCATCCGGCGTTACCTTATCGGCATCCACCCCAAGTTGCTCGGCAACCATTGCCTGTATTTGTTCAAAATCCATTTTTCATTCCTCCTCATAGAATATAGTAGTGAGTAGTGGCTAGTGGTTAGTGATTAGAAAGAAATCTAGGCACTAGCCACTAGTCCCTAGCCACTAAAATGGTATATGTATGTCCTAATAGAAATATACTATTTGTAGCGACGATTTTGTCAAGTAATTTGAAAATAGGGATTAGAGATTAGGGGTTAGGGATTAGATAAATGCAAATACTTCGAAGAAGCAGCATTCATTCTAAATACTAAATACTAAATGCTAAATTATCGAAACTTGACAAAATGTTACAAAATTGTTACAATGGTTTTTGTTGTTAAAAAAGTAGCTAATTATAAACAAGAGAGGATGATTCTTTGGGTAGTATAAATAACAAAATCAAGAATATCATTAAAAAAATCGATTTTAAGAAAATCGACTATAAAAATCCAAGATTGATTGCACTTGTTGGCGGTGTGGCAGCTATCATATCGCTAACAGTTTATAGCAGTATCAGCGATATAAACGCAGCTAGGTTGGACGCAAAGTTTGCTCAGGTTGAGGTCATGGAAATAGTGGCAGAGGTGGAGGAAGAAGGCATCTTAACGGTTGTTACCGAAACAAAAGAAGTTGAGATTCCATTTACCAGAAGCGTTCGTGCCAGCACCGATTTAAACGCAGGCGAGGAGCGGATTGCGCAAAACGGGCAAAATGGCAAGCGTTTGGAAACTTATGAGATAACTTATCTCGATGGCGTGATGCAATCAAAAGTGCTGGTAGATAATAAGACAATCACAAAAGCCATCGCGCAAATCACTGAAACCGGCGGTGCGAGTGTAACTCTTGCCAGCCGCGGTGATGATGCTCGCTATTCCAAGGTTATGACCATGACGGCAACCGGCTATTGCATTTGCAAAACTTGTACCGGCTCGGGCAATGGCATCACGGCAACCGGCAGGCAGGCGAAAAAGGGCGTTGTAGCGGTCGACCCTAAGGTGATTCCGCTGGGTTCGCGTGTGTGGGTTGAAACCGAAAATGGCTCGTATGTCTATGGCGCGGCAATCGCAGCTGATACCGGCGGAGCGATTAAAGGCAATAAAATCGACCTTTGCTTTGGCTCTCACCAAGAAGCGCTAAACTTTGGCCGCAGAACCGTTAAGGTTTATATTGAATAGGATTTAGGTTAACTATATATAAAAGCGAGGCAATGCCTCGTTTTTTAACGAATAACGAATAAGTAATAACGAATAACTGTTGATGATTTGCTTCGCAAATCTGCGGTTTAATAAAATATGAAAAGCGCTAGCTTTTCCACCATAGTTATTCGTTATTCGTTATTCGTT
>WRBX01000120.1 GCA_009784335.1 Oscillospiraceae bacterium | reverse complement strand
ACAAAAAGAGCAAGTTTCAAACGGTTACTGCTCAAAAAACTTTATTACTTTATGAAAAGTAATCGCTTTCCTAGCAGGGTGGGCGATTACCTTTTTTTATTGCGTGGGCGTTTTGCGAGATTGTAAAGGCAAATTATCGCTATCACTAACGCAACTGCCAAACAAATTGCTAAAATCATCTCCATGCACATCTCTCCTTTTAACGAGCGACAAATTCTCGCGTAGTCGAGGGGAGAGCAGTAACCGCTTGGAATCTAAGTAAAAACTTAATCCGTTGAAACTAAATCTCTTTTTGTATTTTACATAGTACTAATTATAGTCCACTTTGTCAAGTTAAATTTTCGTTACAGGATGCTAACAATTGTGTTACAGAGGGTAATTTTGTTGACAAAACTTCGGAATAGCAATAGCATGTTATGAGGTGAGAAAACTATGTGGCAAGTTGTTCATATATCGCAAGGGGCGGAGAATGCTGAGATGATTCGGGAGCTCTTGGAATCCAATAAGATTTTGGTGAAGATTATAGAAAAGGGCGAGGCGAATGTTGAGGTGTTGGTGCCGTCGGCTGAGCTTGCGGAAGCGCAGGAACTAATTTTGGCGAATTAAAGATCATAATGAAGAATGAATGATGAATAATGAATAATGAATAGTGAATAATATAGGAGGCTGAGATGGTAAACACAATTGCTGTTTTAACCAGCGGGGGAGATGCGCCGGGGATGAATGCGGCGATTCGTGCGGTGGTGCGCGAGGGGAAGTTTCACAATCTTAAGATGGTGGGCGTGCGCAAGGGCTATAAAGGGCTGTTGCATGGGGATTTTGCCGAGCTGACGGCGCGGAATGTTTCCGATACTTTGGGGCGCGGCGGCACGATATTGCAGACGGCGCGGTGCAAAGAATTTCGCGAGCCGGAGGGGTACCTGGCGGCGATTGAAAAATGCAGATATGCCGGAATTGACGGGCTGATTGTGATTGGCGGCGATGGCTCATTCCGCGGCGTGCGGGATTTGGCGGGCGAGGGATTTCCGGTGATTGGCATTCCCGGCACCATTGACAATGATATTCCCTACACCGATTACACGATTGGGTTTGACACGGCGGTGAACACGGCGGTGGAGGCGGTGGACAAGATTCGGGTGACGGCCAGCTCGCATCACAGGTGCAATATTATCGAGGTTATGGGCAGAAATTCGGGGCAGATTGCGATAAATGTGGGGATTGCGTGCGGTGCTGAGGCGGCGATTATACCGGAGATGGTGCCCGAGGAGCGACCGGATATTGTGCAAGTGATTAACGACGGGATTCGCCGCGGAAAGACGCATTTTATTATTGTGCTGGCTGAGGGGATTGGCGGCGCTGAGGAGATGCGAGCGCGGGCCGAGCGCGAGACGGGGATTACGACGAGGACTAATATTCTCGGATATATGCAGCGTGGCGGGGTGCCGACCGTGCGCGATAGGGTGATGGCGAGCCTTTTTGGGGTGCACGCGGTGCGGCTGCTGCTGGAGGGGAAGTTTGGTAGGCTCGTTGGCACTCGCAATGGAGAGATTTATGATATTGATGTGGAAGAGGGGCTTGCGGTGGAAAAGCCGATGGATAGGGAGATAATTGAAACTGCAATGCGGCTTTCGATTTAGATTTTTTAAAGCAGTTTTTTTATTGCGGGGGATTCCCCCGCGCCCCCTTGTAATAGTTTTTTTACTGGGGGAAATTTTCCCCCATACCCCCTTTTGTTTGCATCGCTTTGCGATGTGCTTCGCATGCGGCTTGCTCCGCAAATCGTAGATTTGCATCGCAAACGAAAACGGGGTCACCCACACTTACCAGAATGAAAGTAATATCATAACGCATAATTATCCGTAGAATAATGGTTGGTTAATTAATATTGCTGCAGTAAGTGTGGGTTCCAAGATTGGTAAATTTAAGTTCGCTCATCGCGAATTATTGAGATGTTGCTGCTATGCGTAAAGGGTGGGTGTGCATTCGTAGGGGCGACCATTGGTCGCCCGCGGGCGATGGGACCATCGCCCCTACAACGCACGAGGGTAGCACAACATTGTAGGGGACGCCGCCCTCGGCGTCCCGTGCTTCAGAGGGAATACCCCAGCAATGTAGGGGCGAACTGTGTTCGCCCGCACTTCGAAGATGTTGCTAAAAAGGAGATTGATATGGCGTGCATTATTAATTATTACAATGAATATGACGAAGAAAACAGAACTGCTTCTCGCTCGGGGCAAGTGGAATTTTTGACTACGATGAATTACATAGAAAAATATTTATTTCCCGGAGCAAAAATTCTGGAAATCGGGGCGGCGACGGGGAAGTATAGCCATACACTTGCGAGGCAAGGATATGCCGTGGACGCTGTAGAATTAGTACCGCACAATATTGAAATATTCGAAAGCAAAATCACAGATGATGAGAATATTTCTGTTGTGCAAGGCGATGCCAGAGATTTGTCGGCATTTGAAAATGATATATATGATATCACATTAGTGCTTGGACCGTTATATCATTTGCATGAAAAAGAGGATAAAAAGAAAGTTATTAGTGAAGCCTTGCGAGTTACTAAGCCGGGCGGTGTAGTGTTTGCGGCGTATATTATTAGTGATGGTGTGATTTTGGATGATGGCATTATTCGAAATAAGTTTGACATTAGAGAAAAGATTGCGCTTGGGAAACTGGATGCCGAAACATTTAGAACAAAACTGGAGCCGCCTGATGATATATTTGAATTTGTGAGGAAAGAAGATATTGATGATCTGATGCAGGATTTTTCTGCAACTCGCTTGCATTATTTGGCAACGGATTTGATAACTAGATTAGTTAGTGAAAAAATAAACGAAATGAGCGATGAGCAATTTGATTTCTATTTCAAGTGCCATCTTGCGATTTGTGAGCGGCCTGATGTCGTGGGGATGACGGTTCATAGTTTGGATGTATTTAGGAAAAAATGATGAGAGTTTTATCAGCGACAAATCTAAAAATAATAGCAATTATTCTGATGTTTGGGGATCATGTTCATCAGATGTTTTCGGGTGCGCCGGTGGCGCTGAATGTGCTGGGGCGGGCGGTTTTCCCCATTTT
>WRBX01000119.1 GCA_009784335.1 Oscillospiraceae bacterium | reverse complement strand
GATATGCTAAACTCCAACGAAGATGTTATGAACATATGGCACAATCTATCTGAGTAATAATCTTTTTCTAGATACGGCTAATTCAGCCGTTTTTTTGCATTTTGAGGGTGAATAAGTAAGGCGAAAGCTAAGCTTGAACAATAAAATGTTACAAAATTGTTACAAAAACTTTACAAAATTGTGACAATAGTATATATTGTAAATCTAGTAAATTAAAAACGAGAAATTTCTAAGTTTATGTGCTTAAAATAGGAGGAATTTAAATGTTAGATTTTGAACGCGAATACGAAGAACCGGTTCTAATGAAGGTTGTAGGCGTGGGCGGCGGCGGTAATAACGCCGTAAATCGCATGATTGAGAGCGGCCTAAGCAAGGTGGACTACATAGTTGTCAACACCGATAAGCAAGTGCTTGCCCTATCTGAAGCCACCCAGCGCATCCAAATCGGCGAGAAAATCACTCGCGGGCTGGGCGCGGGCGCCAATCCGGAAATCGGCGAGAAGGCCGCTGAGGAAAATCGCGATGAGATTGCGCAGAGTGTTAAAGGCGCAAATATGGTGTTCGTCACTGCCGGCATGGGCGGCGGCACAGGCACCGGCGGCGCTCCTATCGTTGCTGAAATAGCCAAGGATTTAGGTATTCTTACCATCGGCGTTGTTACCAAACCTTTCGCTTTCGAAGGCCGTCGCAGAATGAAGCAGGCCGAGCAAGGCATCCGCAATCTAAAAGATAGTGTCGATGCGCTGATTGTGATTCCTAATGATAAGCTGCTCGAGGTTGCGCAAAGCAAAACAACCTTAATCGATGCCTTCAAAATGGCAGATGATGTGCTCCGCCAAGGTGTTCAAGGCATTGCAGATTTGGTGCTGCAAGCCGGCGTTATGAACCAAGATTTCGCAAATATCAAAACAGTTATGAAAGATGCAGGTTATGCGCATATGGGCGTTGGCCGCTCCAGCAGTGAAAATCGCGCGCTCGATGCCGCTAAGCTTGCCGTTAACTCGCCGCTTCTCGAAACCACAATTGAAGGCGCGAAGGGCGTTATCCTTAATATCACCGGCGGCTCATCGATGACTCTCTACGAAACCAGCGAGGCTGCAAATTATGTTCAAGATATGATTGATCCGGATTCTGTGTTTATCTTCGGCTCGATTATCGATGAAGATATGGGCGATGAAGTTTCGGTAACGGTTATTGCAACAGGCTTCGAAAATAATGCCGACACTGCGCTTTTTAGCAGCAGCAAATCAGTAACAGTCGGCAAAGTTACTCCAAAAATCGAAATCAACGCTGGTATTCCAAACATTATTAAGCCGGAAGAAGAGGGCGAAGAGGAAGAGGAAAAGCCAAAACCAAAGGCCAAGCGAAAACAAGATTATGGTGATTTTGGTCCCATATTCGGCGCCGATCTTGATATACCTGATTTTCTGAAGAAAAGCATGAAGGAATAATTTGAAAGGGGGAGAAAAAATGAATAGAGAAATTGATGAGCGAATTTCAGATTATTTAAAGTTTTTTGATGAAGGCTCAACTTTGCCAGAGAAAACTACGGTATTTGATGTTTTAGCATCGGGTCTAGTATTAGGAATAGAAAAACAACTTGAAATGGACAAAAAACTTAATTCAATTGCTAAAAGATTAGATGCACTGGAAAAAGGCAAATCACAAGAACTTTTTCCAAACAGAGATTTAGGAAAATACCAACCAGAGCCAAGCAGGCACTAATAATAATGAAGAAAGGGAGCTGCTGCATTATCGCCGGCTCTTTTTTGATGCAAAAAGTTGACACAAACGATGCTTAACTATGATAATGAGAACAGCAGTTCAAGGGGGCGATGTCCCCCAGAAAAAAGGAGAGTCATGTTTAAATCTATCCGTTTTAAAATAGTAGCCCTATTCGTCGCCCTCACCATGATTATGCTGATGGTCATGGCAATCACCCTGCAATTCAGCTTCAATTCGCTTTATTCAAATGTCGAAGGCGATGAGTTTTTTACCCATGAGCTCGCCACGCTAACCTCCTACATATATAATAATCTCTTGATAACTATGCTTTTCGCCGTAATTTTCTCTGTTCTCCTTGCTTTTTTTCTCTCTCGCAGCATTGCAAAGCCAATCAAGCGCCTCACCGATAAGGCCAAAGAAATCGCCAGCGGCGATTATGAGACAAAAATCCCTGTTACTACCCGCGATGAAATCGGCGAGCTTTCCAAGTCGTTTAATAATATGACCTCGGTTATCACTGCTAATATTCAGCAAATTTCCAGCGAAAAAAGCAAGCTTGAGAAGATGCTCATGCACATGACCGATGGTGTGATTGCCTTCAACCTCAATGGCGATGTTATTCATATCAATGCCAATGCTAAGAAAATGCTCAATATCAAAGATGACGAAAACATTTATTTTGACGAGTTTTTTGAGCATCTCAAGGCTCATATTTCCATCGCCGAGCTAATATATTTAGAGAACGAAAGCACGCTCACCCGCGAGATTGACCTCGGCGAAACCATACTCAATTTCTATTTTTCCAGCTTTAAAGATGAGCAAAATAAGCTCAGCGGCATCATCACCGTGATTCATGATATCACCGAATCTGAGCGCATCGATAAGCTTCGCCATGAGTTTGTCGCCAATGTTTCGCATGAGCTTCGCACCCCGCTTACTACGATTAAAGGATACGCCGAAACCATGCAAACCGATAAGAGCCAGCCCAAAGAGCATCGCAAATATTTCCAAGTGATTATCGACGAAACCGATAGAATGACCAATATTGTCAAGGATTTGTTAACTCTCACCACCCTCGGTTCGCCGTCGCTTTTGGAAAACCGCGAATATTTCTCACTCGACGATATGATTAAAAACACTATTTCAAAATTCGCAAATCAAGTGGAAAAGAATGGCCAGAAAATTTCATACAGCGCCACCACCGAAATCCCGCAAATCTATGCAAATAAGGGCAAAATCGAGCAAGTGTTGGTGAATGTCATCGCCAATGCAATCAAATATTCGCCCAAAGATAAAGGCAAAATCGAGGTTTTTGCCGGAAATGTTTATAATAATGTCTATGTCAAAGTCAGCGATAATGGCATCGGCATCCCGGAAAAAGATTTG
>WRBX01000118.1 GCA_009784335.1 Oscillospiraceae bacterium | reverse complement strand
ATTGAGTTGCTGGTGAGTAGCGCTAAGGTGAAATGAAAAGCGAACCTCTCCGCCCACTTCGTGGGCACCTCCCCTTAACAGGGGAGGCATGTGCACAAAAGACCTCCCCTGTTAAGGGGAGGTGGCACCCGACACTTAGAGCGAAGCGCCTAAGTGTGGGGTGACGGAGGGGTTCGATTTTAAAAGTCGCTGGATTGCCGCGTCGCTGCGCTCCTCGCAATGACGGTGCGGGATGCAAAAGAAATTTGCGAATTTGTTAAAAATAAAATTTATATAAAGGGGAAAGAAAATGTCGATACATTTTGAATCAAAGGAATTTAGCAATAGTAAATTGAATGAACAACAAAGCACGATAGTTAAAGAATTGCTTAACACCGCTTATTATTTGGATAAGTCAAAAGATCCATATGAAAAACCTGAAGAAATTCTAGTTCGTAAATATGCGGAACAAGGAGCTCTCTCAGCGTTTAGAAAAATAGCGAAAAAACTGTGCAAGGAGGAGTTAGATTACATAGAGTTGCCTCTTAATTCTGCATCAGAATACTGTCATTTTGGAGCACCAGTAATGAGCGACATTATACTAATTTCTAAGGAACAGTTAAAGATATTAGATAATAAGTCTATAAGAGCAAATTTTAATACATAAAGGAGAAATTACTATGAGTTTAGTACCTATTGTTGTTGAACAAACCAGTCGTGGCGAGAGGAGTTTTGATATTTATTCAAGGCTTTTGAAGGATAGGATTATAATTCTATCCGAGGATGTGAATGATGTTACTGCTAGCCTAATTGTGGCGCAGATGCTGTTTTTGGAGGGCGAGGATCCCGAGAAGGATATTTATTTCTATATCAATTCGCCGGGCGGCTCGATTACTTCCGGCATGGCGATTTACGACACGATGCAATATGTGAAGTGCGATGTTTCGACCATTTGCATTGGCATGGCGGCGTCGATGGGTGCGTTTTTGCTGGCGGCCGGCGCCAAGGGCAAGCGTTGTGCACTGCCGAATTCCGAGATGATGATTCATCAGCCGCTGGGCGGAATGCAAGGGCAGGCGACCGATATTAAGATTCATGCCGATAGGATTTTGGGCATGAAAGAGAAGCTCAACCGCATTTTGAGCGAGCGCACGGGGCAGGCTTATGAGAAGGTTGCGGCGGATACTGAGCGAGATAATTTTATGAGTGCTAAAGATGCGCTGAAATATGGGATTATTGATAAGGTGATTGAACGCAAAGAATAGTGGCTAGTGATTAGTGGCTAGTGATTAGTGGTTAGTGATTAGATTTTGAATGTAAATCTTCGAAGAACTTCATTCATACTAGTCACTAGCCACTAGACACTAACCACTTCCATGGAGATAGATAATGCAAGTAAAACTGCTTAGCAATCAAAATATTGAAGATAGAGCCAAATATATCGCGGCAGCCGGAAAGCTATCGCGGTTTGAGGGCGATGTTTTTGATGTGCTTGATTCGTGCGAAGATTATGGAAAAAACCTCAATTTAATTAAGCGGATTACGGCGATGGGGCATGAATCGATTATCGACCATGACTATTTTGTGTTTGCCATCAAGGATGTTAGCCCCATTGTTGAGCAACTGCTGATTAAGGAGCGGATTGTTTCTTTCACCATTAAGTCGCGGCGCGAGGTTGATTTTAGTAACGCCGGGTTCTATGTGCCGAGTTTTGCCGGGCGCGAGGATTTACAAGCGAAATATAAAGAGCATATGCAATATTTGTTTGATAGTTATGCGGAGTTATTGGAGCAAGGTGTAACCCGCGAAGATGCCCGTTTCGTCCTCCCCTACTGCTATTATAGCAATATTATTATGGGCTGCGATGCGCGGGTGCTGAAAAATATCATTATTAGATTCACCAAGGGCAAGGAAAGCGCGATTGCCGAGGTGCGAGAGTTGGGCGAGGTGCTAAAGAAAATCGCTGAGGAAAGCGCACCATATTTAATTGATATTATTGATAACGCCACACCGAAATTTATTATTGACAAAATGGCGAAAGTTGATTACAATATCATAGATGAGGTTAAACTATTATCGCACACTCCGGATGTTGATAATGCAATTATCACTTCTTCGCTAATGCGCACTTGTCAGCTTGATGAAGCGCAAGCCGCGGCGATGATGGCCGGCATGGATGCTGAGGAATATATTAATGAGATAAACGAAGATTTTGAGCAACTGGATTTCACACAGGTGAATTTCCGCTTTCAAATTCCGATTTCGCTGGCAGTGCTGACGCATATCACTCGGCATCGCACGCATGATATTTTGGTGCCGGATTTTCTGCCTATCAATAACTTGGAGTATTTCAAAACTCCGCCCTCTATTAAAAATGTGGCAGAGTTTAAAGAGATTTTTGCTAAGAATAAAGCAGTTTATGATTGGTTTGTTGCCGGGGGCGCCGCTCCCGAAGACTTAGTTTACTTCCATTTGAGCGGCAACATGGTGAATATCGTGACCAATATGAACGGCAAGGCGTTGGCATGGATTTGCCGCTTACGCCGCTGCACCAAGGCGCAATGGGAAATGCGCGATATTGCGAATCAGTTTTATAAGTTGGCGGCCGGGAAGTGCGAGCATTATGCCAAGGTTTTAGCGCCCGATTGCGAGACCAAAAAGTTCTGCGGCGAGGGCAAGGAAAGCTGCGGCAGGCTTGAGGTAATATTAAATAGAGAGAAAGTGGCTGAATCAGCATGATTTCATTTGGGGGAGTTTTTAAAACATTAATAAAAGTGAGGCGGCTTAGAAAGCTGGTGCTAAAGCTTGCTAATCGCGAGGATGCGACTGAATTGTTGAAGAAGGGTTGCCTGCCGTGTTGCAAGTATTATAGTAAATGTGCAAAGAGCAAGAATATTAATGGAACTACGCATCACATCTACTTTCCAAAGCGTTGGTATCAAACTGAGATTGAGATAGGATTCCGCGAGCTACCGAAAAATAAGATTGTACTATGCCGTGGGATGCATGAAGATTTTCATAAATATTTTCAGCCGCCTAAAAAGCCGTCGGTTAAAAAAATAATTGCGGAAATCGAGTTGCATGATGAGGATAAAGCTAATAAAAAGCTACATAGAGAGATTAGAAAGGCTAATGGAAACTACAT
>WRBX01000117.1 GCA_009784335.1 Oscillospiraceae bacterium | reverse complement strand
TACTAAAAGGAAAACTATGTTTCTAATTAAAATTTTGAATTTCATTAAGGGTTATATCTCGTTCACCGTCGAGGGTTTTTTCGTCGAGCGGTTTCTCAATATCGCCATCCATCGCAAAATATATCTATGGGATATTAAGCATCTTGGCAGCCAAAAAGCAAGAATGTGCATCTCGCGCGCCGGCTTTGAGCTTTTGGACGATATCGCCGAGAAAACCGATGTGGAAGTTAAAAAAATCAAGGAAATCGGCCTGCCCTTTTTCATTCAAAAATATAGAGGGCGCACGGCATTTTTCGCAGGCGCCGCTTTCTTTTTCATCTTCCTCTTTGCCATGAGTTTCTTCCTCTGGGCAGTTGAAATCGATTATGAAGGCGATGTGCCGCTTGCGCGAATCGAGCAGGGTTTGGAGAATTCGGGCCTTAAAATCGGCAAGCCAATGGCGCTCGTGAACAAGCAACATATAGAAAATACCATGATGACGGGCTTTGCTGAGTTTGCTTGGGTGGGCCTAAATAAATCCGGCACGGTGGCGCGCGTAACTATCAAAGATAGGCTGGTGGCGCCGATTATCGAGGATGAAACCATCCCCTGCAATATCATCGCCGCGAAGCCCGGGATTATCACCAAAATCGACACTCGGCTCGGGCAGGCGTTGGTAATCGAGGGCATGGCCGTGAGCGAGGGCGAACTGCTGGTGGCCGGCGTAATTGATAGCGCAGCGCTCGGTGTGCGTTATCTGCATGCCATGAGCGAGATTGAGGCCGAGACTATGATTCAAAAATCCGCCACGGCGCCGCTTTTAAAGGAAGTCATCACTCGTACCAAAAACGCAAAGTCACGGCATTTTCTAAATGCGTTTGGGCTGCATATTCCGCTGTTTTTCAGCGATAATGTGCCTTTTGCCGAGTTCGAGCGCGAGAGTGTGCAGAAGCAGGCGCGGCTTGGTAAATCGATTTTCTTGCCTTTTATTTTGCACTATGATAAGTTTTATGAGGTGAAAAAGGAGACGGTGGCGATAGGAGAAGCGGAAGCCATTGAGATTGCTAAAACGCGGCTGGCAGAGGAAATTAAAAAGGACCTAACCGCAGGCGGCCAAATCCTAAGCGAAAACCTTGAGCAAACCCTCTCTCCCGCGGGCGAAATTGTCATCACCCTAACCTGGACCTGCTCGGAAAAAATAGGCAAACAAGTGGAGATACTGAGGTAGTATCTCCGTTTTTAGTTATTTTATTTGTTTCGGTGGTATAGCTTTTTCAAGCGAAGCTTCATCCCATTTTACTTCATAATGGCCGCTACCATCGCCGTCGCCATTGTTATACCACTTAACAAAGTAGCCTGCTTTTTTCAAATAAGTCACCATATCTCCACTTAAATCGTCAAACACTGCACAAGTTCCTCCCCTTGAAACTAAATCGCTAATATTATTCTCAATCTTTTGAGTTTCCACTATTGATGGTGCACAAATATATTCTTTTGCATTGGCTCTTGCTTTTTTTAATGCTTCTTTTGCTGTTAACATAAAAATAATCCCCTTTTTATTTGTAATTTTGCCTTACCAAAACAAAGTAACACAAATATCAATATTTGTCAATCTTTTGACAAAATTTCCTCACTTAATTACTATATCAATGTGAGGGGACAGAAAATGAATGCCATTACTTCGAAGCGAGGCGACTAATAGTCGCCCCTACAAATCCACATACCACCTATAATAATATGTGGAAACACTAAATCGCAGGGGCGGATATCATCCGACCGACCGCACAAACAAATGCAAAGAGGCTTACAAATGATAGAAGAAAACAACCAACTCAAACGCAAGCGCAATAGAATCGAAGATTATGATTATTCACAAAACGGTGCATATTTCATCACGATATGCTCAAAAGATAAAGCGAAGATATTTGGCAAGATTGTAGGGGCGGATACCATCCGCCTAACTTCGAAGGAAGGCATTCAAAATGTAGGGGAGGATATTATCCTCCCGCAAATTGCGCTTTCCCCCATGGGCAAAACCGTGGATGAGGCAATATGTAACATCTCTGATATATATGAAAATGTTTTTGTGGATATTTACACCATCATGCCGAATCATATTCACATTATGCTAAGTATCGACCGTGATGGGCGGATGATATCCGCCCCTACAATCTCAACGATAGTCGGTCAATTCAAACGAAAGTGTTCCAAAGAGATTGGCAAACCAATTTGGCAAAAATCGTTTTATGAGCATGTAATTAGAAACTTAAACGATTATGCAGCACACTGGCAATATATAATCGAAAATCCACTAAAGTGGCAATTGGGCGAGGATGAGTATTATGATTGATATAAGTAATCTTACCGAATACCAAATCGATGAGGGGCATATCAAAAGAGCGATTTTGGCATCGTTGGAGCATGTTGGCGTGCCCGAGGCCTGCGAGATTAGCGTTGCCATTGTATCGCCCGCCGAGATTCAGGCACTGAATAAAAAATATCGTGGCAAAGATAGCGTCACCGATTGCCTATCCTTTCCGATGGGTGAGGATAATCTTCTTGGTGACATTGTGATTTGCTATGAGCAGGCCGAAAAGCAGGCGGCGGAGATTGGGCAGAGTGTTGAAAAGGAGCTTGCCTTTCTGTCAATACATTCTACTTTACACTTGTTAGGTTTCGACCATGCGGACAAGCATGGCGAAGAAGAAATGTTACAAAAGCAAAGGACAATTTTTGCTAATTTATTTTAGCACACGGATGCGCTACGCGCATACACAGATGGCTTCGCCATCACAGATTTACACAGATTCTTATTTTTAACGCTTCGCGTTAAAAACTTTTCAAAATTATCTGTGCATGCGAGCTTGCGAGCACATTGCGAAGCAATGCTAATCCTTTTTAATCTGTGTGTGCCGTAGGCAACCTGTGTGCAAAAAAGAGGTTTTAAATATGAAAAATTTCAAGTACGCATTCCGCGGAATAGGCATGGCATTCACCCAGCGCAATTTCATTATTGAATTTTGCGTCGGGCTAATCGTTGCCCTATCTATGCTCTTTTTCGATTACACCTCGCTCGAAAAATCCATACTTTTCCTTATGATTTTTCTCGTTCTCTCGGCAGAAATCTTCAACACCGCGATTGAAAAAGTAATAGATTTAGTAAGCCCCGAGCGGAATGAGCTGGCCGGC
>WRBX01000116.1 GCA_009784335.1 Oscillospiraceae bacterium | reverse complement strand
TGGCGGCGAGGAATCCGGCCATATTATTTTCCTAAAATGGAACACCACAGGCGACGGGCTCATGACAGCCGTTCATCTGGCAGGCGTGCTCACAAAATCAGGCAAAAAGCTCTCAGAATTGGCAAAAGTTATGCAAACCTATCCGCAAGTTATCGTCAATGCAAAAGTGCCGAATGATAGAAAGGCCAATTATGAGAGCGATGCCGAAGTGGCAGCCGCAATCGAGCGAGTGCGTGCAAAATTCAGCGAAAACGGCCGCGTAGTTATCCGCCCAAGCGGCACCGAGCCGCTAATCCGCGTGATGATTGAAGGCCAAGATATCGAGGAACTAACCCACGAAGCCACCACCCTCGCCCAAATCTTCGAAAGTAAATTAAACTAAAAGTTGACATAGTTTTCAAAAAGTTGTATATTAATAATAGAGAGCAAACAAAAAGAGCAAGCTTCAAACGGCTACTGCTCAAAATTAGTTTTTGTAATCGCTAATCTTTCACAGGACGGCGATTACTTTTTTTGTTTCATGCGCTTTGGGCGTTTGGCGAGTTTGTAGAGACAGATTATTGCTACAAATAGCAAGAATGTCGCAAACCCTAACGCTAAAGCCATTCACATCACCCCCTTCCGTTGAAGAATGGGAGCAGTAACCGCTGGAATTTAAGTAAAACTCGAGTCCGTTGAAACTTAACCCTTTTTGCAATTCTAATATATCTGAAAGGCAGATAAAAAGTCAAGTTAAATTTTCGTGACAAAACGATTACAAATCTGTTACAAAGTCAGTCTTTTTGTCGGGTAACATTTTACATACTAAAATTTGGAATCAAATAGAGTAAATGTTAGGTGGTATCTAACATGAATCAAATAATATTCCAACCATTTATTTATGATGTTATTCGAAAAAATATCAAAAAGTATCGAAAAGAACGAGGAATTACAGCTGCCGTTTTAGCAGAATTAGTCGACTTGTCCCACGAATTCATAAGAGGAATAGAAAGCGAAAAGGTCGCCTACAATTTCTCCGTCGACACCTTCTACAAAATCTCAGTAGCCCTGGGCGTAACTCTCGACGAACTAATTAAAGAAGAATAAAAAAACCGTGAGCATTTGTGTATGCGAAGCATTCGTGTCATTCGTGTTCAAAAAGGAGCTAATATGAAAGGTAAATTCGCAGGCATCAACACCGGCGTAATATCCAATTGCTATTCATGCCTAAAAGCCAAATTCCCTTTTGCCGGCAAAAATACCGGCGAAATTGTGCAAGATATTTCCGATAAATCCATCTGGCAAAAATGCAAATCCAAAAAGCGCCCGCTAATGTTCGTGCCTGAAAACTGGCATTCTTATGCAAATCAAGCAGACATTTGGCAAATCGGCAGCCGAAAAGAATTTCTACACTGGGCGCAATTAACTCTCATTGGCGATAAAGATGCCATAAATGCTAATATCAAATTAGCCAAAAATATAAACCTCCGCGGTAAAAAATGGCAAGCCATTCCAAATTTCAAAGGCACATTCAATGGCAACGGCAAAAGAATAATTAATTTCAAGGGCGATGCATTATTTAGCAATAACAGCGGAAAAATCTATAATCTGATTGTAGATTCCATAAATAATAGCAGAGAAAATATCGCCGGCTTTGTCCTAAAAAACTATGGTGTTATCGAATGTTGCGGCGCGGTATGCAAGTTGGTCGTAGGGGCGACCCGTGGTCGCCCGCCAAAAAGCGGAGGCGGCTTCGCCCTCGAAAACCACGGCTGCATCGACCGCTGCTACTGTGCAGGCCGTGTCGCAAAATTCATTTTCCCCCTCTGGCTCAAAATCCTAATCCCGCTCCTCATCGCCGCAAGCGTGCTTTTCTACCCCAGCGGCCTGCCATATAAACCAATGCCCTATGACCGCGGCCAGCAGCAATTTGAAGAAGGAATTGACAAAAATCAAAACTCCGTCTCATTCCAATTCAATATGAAAGCCGAAATCAGCCTGAAAAATGGCTTGTGCAAAATTGATTACATAAACACCGGCGAAAGCCAAAAAAATGTCGTAGTTGAAGTGCAAATCACCGACGCCGATTGCTACCTTGCCACCGGCGTGCTCGCGATCTCGCCTGGGGAGCTCAAGGAACTCGCCGACGGCGGAAATTATGATCCCTATAAATCTTGGACGACGATTGCCAGAAGCAACCTAATCCGCCCCGGCAACAAGCTAGAGAGCTGCAAAATCACAACTCTATATGGCGGCAAATATCTCCCCTCGGGCCAGTATAACGGCCGCGCCCGCCTCGTCTACTACCACCCCCTAACCCACAATCGCGAAATAATCGAAAATAGCTTTATGTTGGCCATAGAAGTAAGGTAGAGCGGAAAAGACCTCCCCTGCCTGCGGGGAGGTGGCAAGGCGAAGCCTTGACGGAGGGGTTCGCTTTCGTAGGGGACGCCGTCCCGGGCGTCCCGCACTTCGAAGCGCATACCCTAACATCGTAGGGGCGAACAGTGTTCGCCCGCACTTCGAAGCATAACATTCAAAAAAAGGAGAAAACCATGCTAAACCACAAAGGCACCCAACCAATCCAAACCGAGCGCCTGCTCCTTCGCCGCTTTACCATAGAAGATGCCCGAGCAGCCTTCGATAATTGGCAAAGCGATGAAAATGTAACTCGCTACCTCACATGGAATGCCTACACAGATATTGAAAAAGCGCAAGAATATCTACAGAATCAAGTGATTGATAAATATTCTCAAAGCAACTTTTACAACTGGGCAATTCTGTATGATGGAGAAGTTGTCGGGAATATTGATGTCACAAGAATGGACGAAGAAAACTTCTCTGCCGTAATTGGATATTGCATAGGAAAAAAATGGTGGAGTCAAGGCATTGTGACAGAAGCCTTAAAGGCCGTTATAAATCATCTTTTTTCTTGTGGATTCATTAGAATTGATGCGCGTCATGATTTAATAAATCCTGCAAGCGGAAAAGTAATGGAAAAAGCAGGAATGGAATTTGAAGGAATTATTCGCAAAAGAGTGAAAAATAATGAAGGTAAATTGGTAGATGTAAAACAATACTCGATAATCAACCCAATATATAGTTAAGCACCCACTCTAACACACGAGCGAGAAAGGATAAAAAATGCTAATCCTCGGCTTCTTTCTAAAAGCAATTCTCTATTGCATCATATTCACTCCGTTCTATGTGCTTTTTAGATTC
>WRBX01000115.1 GCA_009784335.1 Oscillospiraceae bacterium | reverse complement strand
TTCGAATCGGGCACTCAAAATGCCGCCGCAATCCAAGCGCTTGGAAAAGGCATTGAATTTATCAATAATATTGGCATTGATGCGATTCGCGCGCATGATAAAATGCTGACTAATTACTTGCTTGAAAACTTGATGAATTTTAATGATATTATCGTTTATGGCGCAAAAAATCCCGAAGCTCAAATTGGCACGATTTCATTTAACCTAAAAAATATGGATTGCACCGCGGTTTCGAATAACCTCTCGCGCGATTTTAACATCGCCACTCGCAGCGGCTATCAATGCGCCGCACTCGCCCACCGCACCCTCGGCACCGAAAACAGCGGCACCATCCGCGCCTCACTCTCATATTTTAGCACAAAAAAAGACATTGATATGCTAATCAATGCCCTTTGGAAGATTGGGGAAAGTTAAAGTAGTTTTGTTTATTTTACAGGTCCTACTTTAACTGGCTTCGCATTATGGTGCCCTGGACCCATATGAGCAGGACCAACTTCGCGCGGACTTCTTTTATGCTTTGCATTATAGCGACTCGGATTATCAATATTTTTTTTCACCACTCTTGCCAATTGCGTAATTTTTCCTTCAACTTTTGACTTTTTAATATTATCGCGAACTGATTTTGTTGTATCTTCACGATAAAGTTCATCATTTTTTGGACCAAAATAGTTTCCAAACTCATCACGATGAGCATAATTCAAAAATAGTTTCGCATAACCAACAGAATCCTCTCTCGAAGTTTCATTGTTATAATTTTGCCCTACCCATTCCATTTGCTTGTCATAATCCGCAAGTGCTTTGCTTTTTGCCATGTCTGCAGTAATAGCATTGTATGTAAACCCTGCTCCTGCAATAGCTGGTAAAACTACCAGCTTAATTATTGTTCCTAGTTTCATTTTAGACCTCCATTTTTTTTATTTCTCCTTATCATAAAACCATATTAACATGAAAATGTAGTTTTGTCAACAAAAAATCAGCCGGTTATGTTAAAGTTTTGTAAAGATTATGTTAAGTTTTTGTAAAGAAATCCAAAATTCCCCTTGCCGTGCGAGTTTTTGCATATAATTTCTTCGAAGACGGGCGGTCGAGGACGCCCGCCCCTACGAAGCAAACGCCCCCACCTAATCGTAGGGGGCGGCGTCCCCGACGCCCCGCAAAATTCGGGACGATTACCATCGTCCCCTACGAATCTAAATCCCTAAACTTATCTATAGTTTTCTCGCACATTTGAAAAACCTCTTCAGGCGAATATTCTTTTTCGCCATTTTCACGAGCTTCGCGCACACGCCTCAACTCATTCAATATATCTTCCTTGTTCATAAAACTCTCTCTTTCAAAACTTAAATTAATTTCGCTTGCGAAATTATACCATAGTTTTTCGTTTTAACTTTTTCGTTTTTCGTTTCTTTTCAATCCTATCCTCGAAACCGCCAATGCGCCGATAACTGTGCCTAAAATTATCTCAATAATTGCGTTAATAACACCACCAGTGATGAAAAACTCCGAATTATCAAAAATAATATAAATCAAGCCTAGGAGCATTATTGAATGCGAAAGTGTGCCGATAAATCCCGCGATTGCTCCTGCTATTTTCTTTTTGTCCTTCAGCAATTTCAAAGCGCTGGTGAAAATAATTGCCGTGATATATGGGAAAATCACTTTTGGTAGGATAGATATGATTAAACTAAAAATATTGCCGCCCGGCGCCCAAGGGATAAATAAAAAGCTTGCCGGCAAGCCCATGCCCACGAGCGACCACCATATAACAGAGCAAACCGCCATTATTCCGCCCATTGCAAGCGCACCGCGCCGGCCTAAAAAGAGAGCGGCAACGATAGCCGGAAGATGCGCCGTGGTTGCCGGAATCGCGCCTTCAATGATTTGGATATTGCCAAGCGGAGTGAAGCAAAAAATAACTTGAATTATCGCAAGCAATATAAACTGCGTCCAAAACACTGAGTTTTTGCTATCTTCTTTCATTCGTCATCCTTTGTAAAGTAATAGAACTTTCCTATCTCGCTTGTAGGGGCGACTATCAGTCGCTCGACCGCCAGTTTTTTTGCAGAATATAAGTTTGCGGGCGGCTACTAGCCGCCCCTACATTGCTGGGGCCATTTCTTCGAAGGCGGGACGCCCGAGACGGCGTCCCCTACTAAACGCACATAATCAATTGTAAAGTTCCGCAACTTTACTCCGTTTTTGTTTTAATTTTCCCCTTAATCTGCCCATCACTCAGCACCAACAAATCGTTGATAATCTCCACTCCATTCGAAGAATAAAGCTTCACATCTTTAACAAATTCCATATCGCGCGATAGGTGCACCTCGATAACCGCCCTATCAATCAAATCCAAAATCTTCTTCGGCCCCTCCACCGTCACCCGCTTGGTCTCCAACACTATCTCATCAAGCGCCATGCCGCTCGGCATACTGCCCGATTGCTCCACCTCGATATCAATGGTGCGCTTGGAATTAGTGTCGATATCTATCTTTATCGTAGTAAAATTGCGGTTTTCGATTGCGATATCGCCGGTGCCCGAGGGAAACCTAATCTCGATATTCGCATCAAACTCACCCGCTTTATTGTAGCTGCTCAAATCAATAATCGCTTGAATATTCTTATTATTCACCTTGGCAAGCACCGAGCGCTTGGCGCGAACCTTTAGGTTTAAATGCTCGGAAATTTCCGAAGTTGCAAAAAGTCCTTTATCTTTAATCACAGCCGTATTGGCAAATTCAATCGGAATACTGCGAATATTCGCGGTTTGCTCAGGGTCTTGCAAAATGGCAACATAAAACCACAGAAGCAGCGCACTAAAAAAAGCAAGCACTTTCATGCCGGTATTATGCGCGAGTTTTTTTGAAATCTGCTTTCTAATTTTCATTGTTTGCCTCCTGTTCATCGGTTTCTCCTAAAATCCCTCTCAGCATTTTCTTTAAAGTAACAATCGAAAGATTCCGCGTAAGCGAGCCATTTTTCGCAACCGATATCACGCCGGTTTCTTCTGAAGTCACTATCACAATGCTATCCGTTGTTTCGGTAATGCCAATCGCCGCGCGATGCCGAGTGCCGATTTCGGTGCCGAGATTTTGGTTCAAAGTGAGCGGCAGAAGGCACGAAGCCGCCGCAATGCGCTTATTTGCAATCACCACCGCGCCATCATGCAGCGGCGCTTTTGCCGAAAAAATGTTGGTGAGAAGCTCAGCGCTCACCTT
>WRBX01000114.1 GCA_009784335.1 Oscillospiraceae bacterium | reverse complement strand
AGCGCCTCGGCCTCAATGCCCATATGGTTCATAAAACCCTCAACCGCGGGAATGCCCAGCTCCTTGGCGCACGACATACAAAGCCCCTGCGAGAGCTTCTCCCCATTATTAATCTCGGTTGCAAACACCGTCGCAATATTTTTCTGACATCTGGAACACAACATTATACTATTCACCTCAATATTACATAGTATACATATTTAATACAAAAAAGTCAAGTGATATAACTTCCAACAAAAAAATGAGTATGTCACCCCTCATACTCATTTAGATATAGGGCAAAACTAAATGTCAACCCCTTTATGTTAAGTTTTTGTAAAGATTGTGATTTTTGTGATAAAATAGGGGAAAAATAATTACAAAATCTGCTCAGGTGTCTTCTTGTCTACCCCGCCAATTCCTCTAACCTGCTTTATCCCTGCCAAAACCTTTTTAGCCTCAGCAATAAATTCCGTCAAATCTTCAGTTGTTGCAATAGCATCCTCGCCTTTTCTTACAAACCTTCCTTCTCTAAATCCTAATAGCCTTCTCGTTTCCGGCGAAAAATTCAATATCATTTCACTTCTTTGCTTTTCTTCGCCTCCAAGTATGCGCACATTAACATCTGTAGATATAAAACTTCCAATCTCCACCATATGCCAATCCCAATCATTATGCTTATGGACATAGGCACCAAGACCATTCACATTAAACCTGCGAGAAGTAGCATTTTCTACCTTGCGCTTTTTCCCTGCCTTTGCTTTTAGAATTTCGCCCGCTTCATCATAAATCTCCTGCATTAAGCCTTGCCACTGTGCCTTGAGTTTTTCTTGTCTCATTTTTTAACTCCCCTTTCAATAAAACCATATTAGCATTTTTATCTCGCTTTGTCAATATTTTGGAAAACCGAACCCCTCCGTCAAGGCTTCGCCTTGCCACCTCCCCTTAACAGGGGAGGCCTTTGCTTGTAGTTCCTTCGAAGCGCGGAACGCCGAGGGCGGCGCTCCCTACGAAACAATCGCCCATAGCTTACGCATATTTTTCACTATAATCCCAATCTTTGCATTACATCAGTAATCGGCATCCAATCGTCGTCGCGCTTTACGGATGATTCGCCCTCAGCAAGTGCACACATAAGTTGCAACATTGCTTGCTTTTTTTCGCAAAATTCATTGTCCAATTAACACAACACCTTTCTATCAGCAAACTTTCAGCGCATCCTTTACATTCTCAACCTCAATCACTGCAAGCCCTTTGGGCACCCGCGCATCCTTTGCATTGCCCTTAGGAATAATGCACGAGGTAAAGCCCAATTTCGCCGCTTCGTTTAGCCGCTTTTCAATCATATTAACGCAGCGCACCTCGCCGGTGAGCCCCACCTCGCCAATCGCCATAAGCCTGTTATCTATCGGCGCATTGCGAAATGACGAGCAAATCGCAAGCGCCACGCCTAAATCGACCGCAGGCTCATCGAGCCGCAGCCCGCCAATCACATTCACATACGCGTCCTCTCCCGAGAGATTCAAGCCCACCCGCTTTTCCAGCACGGCAATCAGCATAGAAAGCCTATAATTATCGATTCCGTTGGAAATCCTCCGCGGTAGGTTATACGAAGTGTGGCTCACAAGCGCCTGAATCTCGGCCAAAATCGGCCTCGTGCCCTCCATGGTGCACACAACGCAGCTACCCGCTTGATTCTCGGGGCGCCCCGAAAGCAGCATCTCTGACGGATTTTCCACCTCCACCAAGCCAACATCGCGCATTTCAAAAACACCGATTTCATTGGTCGAGCCAAAGCGATTTTTCACCGAGCGCAAAATGCGATGGAACTGATGCCGCTCACCCTCGAAATATAGCACACAATCCACCATATGCTCCAAAATCTTGGGCCCGGCCAGCTCGCCGCCTTTGGTAACATGCCCCACGAGAAACACCACAATGCCCGTTTCCTTAGCGATTTTCATAAGAGTCATGGTGACTTCGCGGATTTGATTTACGCTGCCGGGGGGGGAGGGAATATCGGGCTTATACACCGTTTGCACCGAATCGACAATCAAAATCGCCGGCTTTTTCTCAGTTGCATATCGGATTATATTATCGAGGTTATTTTCGCTGACCAAATGCAGATTATCATTTTTGATGCCCAGCCGATTCGCCCTGATTTTGATTTGCTGCTGCGATTCCTCACCGCTGGCATACAGAATTGCTTTTGTGGCCGGGATGTCGAGGACGCCATCCCCTACGCACTTGGCCGCCCCTTGCTTTGTAGGGGACGCCGTCCCGGGCGTCCCGCTGCTTGCGCCGCACATTTGGAGCAAAAGGGTAGATTTTCCAATCCCCGGATCGCCGCCAACCAAAACAAGAGAACCGCTAACTATCCCCCCGCCCAGCACCCGATCCAGCTCGCCAATGCCGCTGGAAAACCGATTATCATCCTTTAGCTCAATCTCGGCGAGCTTCTTTGGCGCGTTGCCGCTCATCAAAACATTATCATGCTTCGACGGCGCGCTAACCCGCTCCTCCATCAGCGAATTCCACTCGCCGCAAGTGGTGCACTTGCCCTGCCACTTGGGGAACGCCGCCCCGCACTCGCTGCATTGATAAATCGTCTTCTCTTTTGCCATTATGTATTCCTCCGTTTTTTGCACAAACTCCCAATCGAGTTGTAGGGGCGCACAGTGTGCCCCCGCGGGCGACCAATGGTCGCCCCTACAATGTAAACATTACCATTTTGCTCACAAACTCACCTTAATAAACTTCGGAATTTTTGTCAAAAAAATATGAGCATGCACTTGCATACTCATAAAAAATTGCATTTTTACTTACACCGCTTCGACCAAATCAAGCTCAACAGTGTAGATATATTTTTCGCCGTTAATTCTGCTCGCTGCCTCTTGGCACGCAGCCTTGACGCGATTGGCTTTCAAAATCGCATTCTGCATATTCATAAAGGCTTCAATAAATGTCTGGTTCATTTTCGCTCCCCCTAAAATCATCATTTTTTCAACACAATTCATAATGTAACACATTTTCGAATAAATGTCAAGTATTATGATAATTTTGATTCGCAAAGCGAAATTATTGCTTCCGATTTTGTGCTTGATTATTCTAATATTAAACCCAAAACCTGCTATTTCAGGCGGTTTATTGGGCATCGACTTATGCCTGAAAACCATCATCCCAACCATGCTGCCGTTTATCATTTTGATTCAATTTTTGCTAAATAGCGGTTTTATTCTACATCCATTTCT
>WRBX01000113.1 GCA_009784335.1 Oscillospiraceae bacterium | reverse complement strand
GGTGCCTTTTGCATAGGCGTTTAGCGTGGTTTTATCGATTTCCTGGTTAATCGCCATCTCGATTTGCTCGTTGGTGGCGTTTAGCTTTTGCAGCTCGCGCTTTTTCTGCTCGATGCTGCTTGCACCATTATAGATTTCAACGAAGCGGGCGCAGATAATAAAGGCGATAGTGGCGGCTATCAGCACTAAAAGGATACCCTTGACATTGCTGGACGCCTTGGCCTTAGCGATGACTTTATCGGCGGGGCGGGGGCGCACGGCGCGCTCAAGGCGGCGGGCGGGCATATTTAGCTGGACGGCGGGCTGGGCCATTTTATTTCCTTTCGATTTTTCACACTACATTAGTGTTGTATATGTGTAGGCATTTGAGGTGCTTGCGTTATATTTTGGTTTTGCCCCAGTAATTCTAAAATTTGCTTATTCTGTTGTTCGATTCGATCTAATTGTTTTTGCTGTTCTTTATTTTCTTTGCTAATTTCAAGTAATTTTGCAGCAAAAAGCTTTTGATTATTTTTTATATATACTTCTTGTACAGTTCCGCCGACAGCACCCATACCTCGAGGACCTATGATTGGCGTTTTAGCAACTTCTGTCAAATAAATATCTAATGACGACATATCACTTTGATGAACTAACTCTTTTTTAGCTCTTATGCTTTCTTTTTCCTCGGGTGCGTGATTCTTTACAGGGCCACAACTGTTAAAAAAAAGTACAGTTCCTAACATGCCAAGCATCAATAATCTTTTAAAACCCATAATTAACCTCCTATAGAATTTCTAGTGTAGTTTTTCTAATACTCTCAATTTCGCGCTATGGGAGCGAGGGTTTTGGGAGAGTTCGGTGGGGGAGGGGGTGATTGGTTTTTTTGTGATTAGTTTGAATTCGGGGGCGAGGGCGTTGCAGCCGCAGATGGGGAGGCTTGGCGGGCAGGTGCAACGGGGTTTGGCGAGCCGCGCGAATTCTTCTTTCACAATGCGATCCTCAAGTGAGTGGAAGGATATTATGCAGAGGCGGCCGCCGGGGGCGAGGTGTGCAGCGAAATCTTTTATTGCCATTTTTATTGAAGAAAGCTCTGAGTTGACTTCGATGCGAATTGCTTGAAATGTGCGTTTTGCAGGGTGTTTATCAGCGAAGCGAATACGCGCGGGGATGGATTTTTTAATTATTTCGCTAAGCTCGGTTGTTGTTTTAATCGGCCGATTTTTCACGATATTGCGGGCGATTGATTTTGCAAATCGCTCCTCGCCATATTCTTTAATAATTTTGGCGAGTTCTTTTTCGCTATATGTGTTTACCACGATTTCGGCGGTTAGCTCCTGCGTGGTATCCATCCGCATATCGAGCGTTGCTTCGCTGTGATAGGAAAATCCACGCGAGATTTCGTCTAATTGATGGGATGAAACGCCTAAATCAAGAATCGCGCCATCGATTTTTCTTTCTTTTAATATTTCGGTTATATCTGCAAAATTTGAATGAACTAATTCCGGTTGGTATTCTTTTAATCTTTCGTTTGCCGCTTCCAATGCGGTTTTATCGCGGTCTATACCGATTAGCTTGCCGCCCGCTTTGCAAATTTCAAGCGCATGCCCGCCGCCGCCAAGAGTTCCATCGACATATAGGCCATCTTTTTTTACATTAAGATTTTCTATTACTTCATTTAGCATTACCGGATAGTGAGTGAATTTTATCATATTCCCAATGTATCCAATCTATCGAGGAGCAAATCTGAGGATGAGGTGAATTCGGCGGATTTAAGCTCCCAAGCGGCTTTATCCCAAATTTCAACACGGTCGCCAACACCAATCGAAACACATTCTTTAGTCAACTTTGCATGCGAGCGAAGGTGCTGCGGAATCAAAATCCGCCCTTGCTTATCAATTTCAACTTCTTCTTTTCCGCCTAAAAAGCGGCGTTTTATATCAACCTCACGAAGCGGTAGCGAAGCCAGCTCGGCCTCAAGTTTTTGCCAACCGGCCATAGGGTAAACAAAAATACAGCTATCAATACCCTTAGTGATAACGAAATTATCGCCCAGTTCAGCGCGAAAACGCGAGGGCACCATCATTCTGCCCTTGACATCAATATTATGACCACATTCCCCTGTCATCATATGTATTGCTCCTTTGGGATTGACTACCACATGGCACCACGATTTACCACTTGAACTCATTATATGAGTTAAAAAAAACTTGTCAAGCTTTTTTTAAGTTTTTTCAATGTTTACAAAATGCTCCTAATTATTGTTCATTTTTGGTCGCATTTTGCATATCTTCGCTGGTTGCTTCGGCATTTGCCTCGCAACAAAATTATTTGCGTGCTGCGCTCCAAATAATTTTAGCTCACCTATGTCAAGCATTTTGCAAAAGAAATTTTGAAAATTTTTTTATTGACAAAACCAAAAAAAAACTATAAATTCAAAAATGAAAGAGAGGCGCAAGGTGTATAAAATTGGATTTGAAAAAGAGAAATATTTACATACTCAATCGGAAAAAATCCGCGAGCGGATTAAAAAGTTTGAGAACAAATTGTATCTGGAATTCGGCGGAAAGCTATTCGATGATATGCATGCCTCGCGCGTTTTACCCGGTTTTGAGCCCGATAGCCAAATCCAATTGCTCAAAACCATGGCGGATATAGCAGAAATTGTGCTGGTTATCAAGGCGTCCGATATCGAGCAAAATAGAATCCAAGGCGATTCCGGCATATCATACGGCGATGATTTGCTCCGCCTGCTGAATGAGCTGAAACTTAGCAACCTATATGTAAGCAGCGTGGTGATTACCCAATATAATGAGCAAAATGCGGCAAAAACATTCAAGCAGCGGTTAGAGCATATTGGCATGAGCGTTTATACTCACTATATTATCAAGGATTATCCCATGGATATCCCCTTGATTATGAGCGATGAGGGCTTTGGGAAAAATGATTATGTAAAGACGACGCGCCCGCTTGTTGTAATCGCAGCTTCGGGCTCCAGCAGCGGGAAAATGGCCACTTGCCTCTCGCAGCTATATCATGAAGCCAAGCGCGGCGTAAAGGCCGGGTATGCAAAATTTGAGAAATTTCCGACATGGAATCTTCCGCTAAACCACCCGATAAATCTCGCTTATGAAGCGGCAACAACTGATATTGATGACACTAATATGATTGACCCGTTTCACCTGGAAGCGTATTCGGTTTCGGCGGTGAATTATAACCGTGATATTGAGGCATTTCCGATTTTGGACGAGATTTTCAAGCAGATCTGGGGCGAATCGCCTTAT
>WRBX01000112.1 GCA_009784335.1 Oscillospiraceae bacterium | reverse complement strand
TTCATCGCAGTTTCGCGTGTATATCATTGATGAGGTGCATATGATGACGGGTGCGGCGTTTAATGCGCTGCTGAAAACCTTGGAGGAACCGCCGAAGCATGCGATTTTTATTTTGGCGACGACCGAGGCGCATAAGGTGCCGATTACGATTCAGTCGCGGTGCCAGAGGTTCGATTTTAGGCGGCTTAGCGCCAAGGATATTGCGAGGCAATTAGCCAAAGTGGCGGATTTAGAGGGGATTTTGATTGAGCCGGCGGCATGCGAAATCATTGGGAATTTGGCCGATGGAGCGATGAGGGATGGGCTATCTTTATTGGAAAAAGCAAAGACAATTAATAATGAACAATTAACAATTAACAATGTTTTTGATGTATTAGGAGTTGCGAATAGCGGGGAAATATATGAACTAGTCGATAGTATTATAGATAAAGATATGGCCAAGGGCTTGGAGTTGGTAAATAAACTGGCGAGCAAAAATGGTGATGTGAATAATGTTTTTAATTTGATTTTTGCACATTTTAGCAATTTGGCGGTGTGCAAATTTGGGGCGAGCGGAATTTTAGAAGTTACCGAACTAGAAAAACTACAAGAACAAACTACGAAAACTAGCGGCGAGTTTTTAGTCAAGGCAATGCAAAAATGCAGAGAAATGATTTCAGTTGCAAAATTCAGCGGGCTAACGAAACCGCTATTGGAGAGCTTGGTAGTGGAGTTATGCATATAACAAATTGTAAATTAAGGAGGTAAAATGAACACTTTAATAATTTTTGCAGTAGCGTTTATTTTTATTGTTACTGCTAATGTAGTAAAAAGCAAGAAGCAGAAACAAAAAAGGGACTACTATTTGGCAAATTGCGAGAGAATTGAGGCGATTGCTGTTGACATGATTGATACTGGGTCTAGTACTAATAATAAGGCAGGACGAAAACTTTTTTGCATTTATGAGGACGATCGAACTCAGGAGAGGCATAGATTTATTAGTGATAGTTTTAGTATAAAAAAAGGTAAAATTTCAGATTTTGCCAATGCGATTCCACAAATAGTTGAAGCATTAAGTGATAACCCCTACAAAGGAGTAGATAAGGAAAAATATGAAGAGGCATTTAGAGAAACTAAGCGAGAGCTAGGAATGGATAAGATTAAGGTTCAATGGTTTCCGGAAAAATACTCATCGGCAGAACAGAGATTTGATTTTGACAGAGTTTTGAAAGGAAAGCTCGGTATAGAATGTAAATATGAAAAGGTAGATGTTTATGTTGATGAAAATGATTGGAACAAGTATTATGTTGATGTTGAAAAATGGAGGAATAAGTAATTATGAAAAGGATTTTTAGTATTGTAATTTTTATTGCAATGGTATTTACTTTGGTTGGATGCGGAAACTCTAATAACGAAAGTATTACTGATGGATGGAGTGGTTTATATAAGTCTGATTCTAATTATTTGATAATGCTTTATACAGATGATAACAAGAATATTACTATCAGAGTTGCTGAAAAGTTCAAGACATCTCAAAACTTGACTGGTTTTTCTTATCCCATTCAGTTGAATAATGTATCTATAAAAGATGGAGATACGATTGAATATTTAGATGAAGGAATTGGTGTTAGCAAAGCAACAAAAACTTCTTTAAATATTACTAAAAGTGGTGATAAAATCATTGTTAGTGCAAGTGGGGAACAGGCGGAATTAGTTTTAAACGAGGAAACTTATACTCGAGAGATTAATGGCCCTTATGTGAAATCAGACTCAATATGGAGCAAACTTGATGGGACTTATACAAAATATGAAAATGTGAATAGTAAAGATGTTGAAGATATGAATTTCAAAGTTAGCAGAGAATGGGAGGAAAATAATGGCGAAGTTTAAGGGTGGCGGATTTGGCGGAGGGATGCCGAATATGAACAATTTAATGCAGCAGGCGCAAAAGATGCAGGCCGAGATGGCGAAGCAGCAGGAAGCGCTGGCGGTGCGCGAGTTTCGCGGCACGGCCGGCGGCGGCGCGGTGATTGTGATTATGCTGGGCGATTATTCATTGAAGGATGTTGTGATTTCCGATGAGGTTATGGATGATAGAGAGATGCTGCAGGATTTGATTTTGGTGGCGTTTAATGATGCGTTGAAGCAGGTTAAATATGAGAGTGAAGCAGGCATGAAAGGATTGACTGGCGGATTGTTTTAGTTAGGAGTTAGAAGTTAGGAATGAGAAGCGGTTTCATTTCTAACTCCTCACTTCTAATTTCTAATTTGGAGAAAAAATATGGAATATTTTTCGTCCGTTATGGCGGAATTGATTGATAGTTTTAATAGTTTGCCGAGCATTGGGCGCAAAACGGCCGAGCGGCTGGCTTTTTATGTGCTGGCGCAGAGCGATGAGCGGGCGGAGAATTTTGCGGCTGCTATTTTAAATGCTAAGAAAACGCTGAAATGGTGCAAGATTTGCCAGAATATGACCGACGGCGACGAGTGCGCGATTTGCTGCTCGCATAAGCGGGATAGGTCGATTATTTGCGTGGTGGAGACGCCGCGGGATGTGGTTTCCATGGAGAAAACTGCGGAGTTTCGCGGGCTTTATCATGTGTTGCATGGAGTGATTTCGCCGATGGATAGGGTGACGGCCGAGGATATACGCATTAAGGAGCTGCTGGCGCGCGTTGATGGGGGAATTTCAGAGGTGATTATGGCGACAAATCCGACGGTGGAGGGCGAGGCGACGGCGATGTATATTGCGAAGCTTTTGGCGCCGATGGGTGTGAAATGCACGCGGATTTCGTTTGGGCTGCCGATTGGGTGCGAGCTGGAATATGCCGATCAACTGACTCTGGGCAAGGCGCTGGAAGGCAGAAGAGAGATTTGCAATTGAGATTGGGCAGAGAATTTTGTAATAGGGATGCGGTGGAGCTTGCGCCGATGTTGCTGGGCAAGGTGATTTGCCGAAATTGGAATGGGGATATTTTGCGCGGGCGGATAACTGAGGTTGAGGCGTATATGCCTTATGACTCTGCGTGTCATGCCCATAGGGGAAAAACTGCGCGAAATGCGCCGATGTTTGAGCCGGGCGGCACGGCTTATGTTTATCTTTGCTATGGGATTCATGAGATTTTTAATGTGGTGAGCGGCCCTGAGGGAAGCCCGCAAGGAGTGATGATTAGGGGGATTGAAGGGGCGATTGGGCCGGGGCGAGCGACGAAAGTTTTGAAGATTGATAGGAGCTTGAGTGGGATTGATTTGATGGCTTCGGATGAGATTTGGATAGAGGATGATGGGTATAGTTTTAATAGTTTTGAGGTGAAAACAAGGATTGGCATTGATTATG
>WRBX01000111.1 GCA_009784335.1 Oscillospiraceae bacterium | reverse complement strand
TGCTGCATTCATTCCGGCATAAAATGCCTCTTTTGTGATTTCATATAATCTCTTTGCATCATCGGATACATTGCCTATCAGGTAAGTTCTCGCCATATCGCCGTGATAACCCTTGAAGCGCGCGCCGATATCAATACTTACAACATCGCCATCTCTGATAGTTCGTTTTTTCGATGGAATGCCGTGGATAACTTCGTTATTTAGCGAAATGCAGATATCTTCGGGAAAATTGTCATAGCCCTTAAATGAAGGGTGAGCGCCATGCCCGCGAATCAACTTGCCGGCAATTCGCGCAAGCTCCATCGTTGAAATCCCGGGAGCAATCGCCTTGCCTATCGCCTCATGCGCCAGCGCCGCAATTCTGCCCGCTTCACGCATTATCTTTATCTGCTCATCTGTTTTTATAGATACCATTATTTTATCATTTCTTTGCTTTTGGGCGCGAACGCTTCTCTTACTGCCTTCTCTGCCTCACCGAATGGACGATTTGCGTCAATATAACTCACGCTTGCTTCATCTTTATAAAAATCAATAATCGGCTTTGTTTCGCTGTGATATGTTTCAAGCCGCGATTTAATCACTTCAGGCTTATCATCTTTTCGAGTTACAAGTTCGCCGCCGTCTTTATCGCAAATTCCCTCTTGAATTGGCTTTTTGTCTTCAACATGATATGGTTCACTGCAAGCAGAGCAAACTCTTCTTCCGCTAAGCCTGGCAACAATAACCTCATTCGGAACTTCAACAACAATCAATTTATCAATTTTGATGCCGGCGGCCTTCATCATCTCGGCTTGCACTATCGTTCTCGGCACACCATCTAATATAAAGCCGGTTCGGCAATCGCTCTCTTTTATGCGGGTTGCAAGCATACCAATGATTATTTCATCGGAAACCAGCCCGCCACTATCCATTATCCCCTTGGCAGCTAAGCCCAGCTCCGTTCCTTTTTCAACCTCTGCTCGAAGCATATTCCCGGTTGAAATAGTCGGGATATTAAACATTTTTTCAATAATCGGCGTCCGGCTTCCCTTGCCACTCCCAGGCGCCCCGGTTATTACTATATTCATAATCTAATCCTTTTTTAGCACGCAGATGACGCAGACGCTTCGCGCACAGATTTACGCAGATTCTAATTCATCTTTTTTAGTTCAGTTCTAACTTTTTTATCTAAAAACTCTTTCGCAATTTCAGGAAAAAAGTCCGCCACCATATTCTCAACAAAAAAGTTCATAACCTTTAGGAATTCTTTTTGTGGTAAAAATGCACCACCTTGGCAAACAATACTATCATTAATTCTATGCGTATACCCAATATCATTGACAAATACATGTTTTCCAGAAATATCTTTCGCCATATTCAAGTGAAATTGAACATTTTGAGTTATGCGACTACCATCAACAGTTACTAATCCACCTCTAAATTGTTTTTCAAACTCATAACAAAATTTTGCACCAGAGTTCTTTAGTTGCCTTACTCTTATAGCGAATGGTTCCCCATACTTCTTAAACTTCTTCAGTTCTTGCGGGTTTTCAATGCCCCTAAATTCATTTTCTGCTATCTTTGCATTAGTCATATCTTTGCATTCTTTTAGAACCAATTCTAAAATTTTAGAATTTCTTTCAAAATTGCAATTATTAATCTTAACCATTTTACTTCCCCTTTTATATTTGTTGCATCAGCAACATAATAAACAAAAATCTGCGTAGATCTGTGCGCGAAGCGTCTGCGTCATCTGCGTGCTAAAAAAACTATTCTAAAAAGCCTTTATAGTTGCGCACCAGCATCTGGCTCTCAAGCTGCTTAGAAGTTTCAATCGCAACACCAACTACGATAAGCAGCGATGTTCCGCCAAATGCAAGGCCGCTAAACTCAGATAATGTCATCGAAACAACAATCGGCAGCACTGCAATAAAGCCAAGGAAAACCGCGCCCGCCAAAGTGATTCTGGATAGTATCTTCGAAATATGCTCGGTTGTTGGCTTGCCGGGGCGAATGCCCGGGATAAACCCACCGTTATTCTTGATGTTATTTGAAAGCTCCACCGGGTTAAACTGAATCGCAGTGTAGAAATATGTGAAGAATATAATCAAGAGGAAATATGCAAGCGCATACGGCCAATTATCCATTGATAGGAATTTCATCAGCCCGCCCATAAATCCACCGCTGGCACCCGTCACTCCAAAGAATTGCCCGAGAGTTGTTGGAAATGCCAAAATGCTCATCGCGAAAATAATCGGAAGAACACCAGCAGATAGCAACTTAATTGGGATATGAGTCGCCTGCCCGCCGAACATCTTGCGGCCAACCACGCGCTTTGCATATTGCACTTGAATTCTGCGCTCAGAAGTGTTCATAAACACAACCGATGCAATAATCGCAACCGATGCGATAAGCGCTAAAGCTAGCGGAATATAGCTGCTTCTTACAATAAAGTCCCAAATCGTTTGCACCAGCACCGGCCCTCTGGCCACAATGCCTGCGAAAATCAAGAGCGAAATACCGTTGCCGATACCTTTTTCATTTATTTGCTCACCAAGCCACATCAAAAATGCTGTGCCTGCGGTGAAGGTGAATGTTATAGTTAAGAACGGAAGTGCGCCCGAAGTTCCAAGTGCGCCGCTTTGGCTAAGCGCTAAATATAGGCCGCTCGCTTGCACAAAACCAAGAACAACCGCGAGATATCGAGTGATTTGATTTATTTTCTTGCGCCCGGTTTCGCCTTCTTTTTGCAAGCGCTCAAGCGCAGGAATAGCCACAGTTAGAAGCTGCATGATAATCGACGCGTTGATATACGGAGTGATACTCATGGCAAAAATGGTGGCATTGGCAAATGCGCCGCCCGAGAAAGTATCGAGCATGTTTAAGAGCGAACCGCCGCCATCGCCTATCAGAGTTTGCATCATTTCAGGGCTCATAAACGGCACGGGAATAACCGCGCCAATACGAAACACAACAATAAGCATAATTGTGTAAAAGATTTTGCGCCGAAGTTCAGGAATACCCCAGGCTTTTCTTATGGTATCTATCATTTTATCGCTCCTTTTCAGTCGCTTTAACGAATAAGTAATAATGAATAACGAATAACTATGGTAGAAATTCTTGCGAATTTCGATTTTATAAATCGTAGATTTGCGGAGCAAATCATCAACAGTTATTCGTTATTACTTATTCGTTATTCGCTAAACAAGTTCCGCCTGCGGCTTCGATTTTCGCCTTCGCACTCGCTGTAAATCTATTTGCCTTTACAGTAATCGCGTTTGCGATTTCACCGCGGCCCATTATTACAATTCCATCGAGCGCTTTCGAAATAATGCCTTTTTCAAGCAGCAATGCGATATCAACAACTGCGCCCACTTCAAAACCGGCCAACCGCTCAACATTAATCGAATTA
>WRBX01000110.1 GCA_009784335.1 Oscillospiraceae bacterium | reverse complement strand
GATACTCTCTGCGCAAGGCAAGAAAGAAATGCAAATCCTCGATGCCGAGGGGCAAGCCGAGGCCATCGTGAAAATCCAATCCGCCACCGCCGAGGGCATCAAAAAAATCAACGCATCGGCGCCAAGCGCGCAAGCCCTGGCGCTCGAAAGCATGAAAACATTCGCAAAAGTGGCCGATGGAAAGGCGACCAAAATCATCGTGCCAACCAATCTTCAGGATATGGCCGGCATCACTACGACATTTAAAGAATTTATGACCGAGGAGAACATCCCGTCTGCCGAGCCGCTGAACTTTAAGATAAATCCAACCGGTTCCGCCGGCAAAATAGTTGAGAAAAAGCTGGAAGAAGCCGAAGTGCAAGTTGAAGCACGCAAAGGCCTCGGCCGCCTCGAAAAACGCTTCGGCAAAGGCAAATTCGGCCTCAAAGGCGATAGCCATAGCGCAGATAAGTAATACATAAGCACCGTAGGGGCGACCCTCGCGGCCGCCCGCACATCGTCTGGGACGCCGTCCCGGGCGTCCCGCACTTCGAAGAAATTTCTTCGAAGAAGGCGGTCACAGACCGCCCCTACAAACGCACAAGGGTAACACACAATCGTAGCGGCGGCATCTTGCCGCCACACTTCGAAGCGCATACACAAGCGATAAATAATTTAGTTAAAATAAAAAATACATATAAAAGGGGTAAAATTATGAAGGAATTAACACTTCAAGAAAAGAACGGTGTAATAGAAAATCTTTTTAATTTAGCATATTACGAATATGTTGAGCGAGAATTGAGGAATAAAAGGGAACATTTAGTTGAAGGAAAAGGGAATTATACCCAAGAAAAAAAGCTTTACTATAGTCAATCATTTTGTTCTAAATCATCCAACATGGGATATGGGGGTAGTGATCACGGCGATAATACAATAACAAATGGTGAAGAAATAAAAAATAACTTGCGGTTTGAGAGTAATTTTAGTGGAGACCTTGTTTATTACAAAGGAGAAGAATTACACAAAGAATTGAAAGGATTATTAAGCAACATAGAAAAGATTAAAAAGAGAGATTATCACCGCCCACTTGCCAATGCGCTAAACGATTTTGTTACCGATTTCAATAAAGTGATGAAAGAATTCGGCAGAGAAGATTTAGAAATAATGAACCTAAAAGAATTCCAAAAAGTCATGGGCTTCAAGCCGGTGAAGGAAATAAGCAAAGAAAATGGCCTAAGAAAAGCTATCCAAGAACTGTAGAAATCCGGGGACGCCCGAGACTTCCGTCCCCTACAAATCAGGTGGGCGCGCATGCCCGTAGGGGACGATGCCCACATCGTCCCGCACTTCGAAGAAAAAACATTCAAAATTCCCCTCCGACGGAGGGGGAAGCTAGTGCGGAGCGGGGTGGTCTCATTCCGAATAGGAGTTTACATAATGAAAATTACATACGACAAAATAGCAATCAAGCACATAAAGCAACTAGATAGAACAACAAAAGAGCGCGTTTTAGAAGCAGTTTTGAAATTACCACAAGGCGATGTCATCAAACTAAAAGGCTTCGAAAATAGATACAGGTTAAGAATAGGAAACTTTCGCGTAATATATAATAAATATGAAAATGAAATTGTAATCGCCGATTGCTTACCTCGCGGCGAGGCATATAAAAGGAGCTGATAATATGAGCACAAAACAACAAATTCTCACAGCAATTGATAGAATAGAAGAAGTAGAATATCCATATCTATTGCATATTCTGATTAAGTTTATGCCAAATAGCGAAATCTTGCCCGATGAAATTATGGCATTCGAAAGGGCAGAAAATAGCTATGCAAATGGCGATGTCGTCAATCATGCCGATATAAATTGGGATGAGTAAATAAGGGGGAAAAAAATGAAAAAACTAGAACACTATGCACTGGACGAAATCAAGGATTTATTAAAATTCGATTTTTTGGTGCACAATCAAAAGGAAAATTTAAACACAGGAGACCTCAAAAGGCTCGACAAATGGCTGAAGAAAAAGCCACTTGAGCTTTTGTTTGCCTTCGTGCACGGCACCGAGCTCAAAAAAGCTGAGGGCATCGAAAACCACACCGAGCTGTTGCGCATGAACATTCAGCACGGCGATGCAAAAGGCTTTTTAGAGGCTATGCCGGCGACAAAAAGGGATTTTGAAGCAAGCATTGGCAAAAAAGCGCTTGCAGAATTAACTGAAAAGTATTTAGAAGAGGCTGAGGAATTGAAAGAAAGATTAGCACCAAAAGGCCTAAATACCCAGCATTATATCAATGGAATTCAAGTAACCCACGATAACCCAACAAGCTTGGTTTATAAATAGAAAACATTTCGGGGAGCGCAAAAAAACTTGTTACATTGCATTTTGAACACGGATTGAACGGATGCAACGGATAAGAACGGATTTCAATTTCGCTGTGATTGGGGCAGATTAATTCTCAAAGCAAAAAATGTATCCGTTCAAATCCGTCTAATCCGTTAAATCCGTGTTCAATAAAATAAAAAAATCCGCGTCATCCGCGTTATCCGCGTTCAATAAATGAACCAAAATCTGCGCGAATCTGCGCCCGCAGGGTCTGCATCATCTGCGTGCTAAAAAAAAGGAGCAACCAAATGGGCCGTTGGCAAGATATAGCAGTAAAAAAATCCAAAACCGATGCAGCTCGCGCCAAAGTATTCACTAGAATCGGGCGCGAAATTGTTGTTGCCATCAAAACCGGCGGCGGCGCAAATCCCGATTCCAATGCCAAGCTGCGCGAGGCGATTGCCAAAGCCAAGGCCAATAATGTGCCGAACGACAATATAAACCGTGCTATCAAAAAAGCCGATGAAGATGCCTCGGCTACTTACGACGAGGTGCTCTATGAAGGCTATGGCCCCGCCGGCGTCGCCGTGATTGTTGAGGCCACCACCAATAATAAAAATCGCACCGCCGCTGAAATCCGCCATTCTTTCGAGAAAAATGGCGGCAACCTCGGCGCTATGGGCTCGGTTGCTTTTATGTTCGAGCGCAAAGGTGTGATTGAAATAGAGAAGCCGATCGCCTTCGATGAGGACGAATTTATGCTCCTCGCCCTCGATTCCGGCGCCGAGGATATCGTGGTTGGTGATGACGAAATCCAAGTGCTCACCGGCGTTGCCGATTTCCACAAATGCTCGCAGGCACTTGCGGATAGTGGATACTTCTTAACCTCTGCCGAGCTCCAGTATATCCCAACCACCGATGCACATATTAATAATGACGATCAACAAACCAAATTTGATAAAATGGTTGATATGCTAAACTCCAACGAAGATGTTATGAACATATGGCACAATCTATCTGAGTAATAATCTTTTTCTAGATACGGCTAATTCAGCCGTTTTTTTGCATTTTGAGGGTGAATAAGTAAGGCG
>WRBX01000109.1 GCA_009784335.1 Oscillospiraceae bacterium | reverse complement strand
CGATTGCCAAGTTGAAGAAAATGTTTGAAAGGATGGCAGCAAGCGGCGCGCCCGAGGCAGCGCCCCCTACATGCGAAGTCGCGGTGGTTTTATCCAAGCCCTCCCGCCGAGTGGTAGATGTGGAGCTCGAATATGTCGGCTTTGTTATTCCCGATAAATTCGTGGTGGGATATGGAATGGATAGTGGAAATAAATATCGCAATTTAGATGCGATATATAGCATCTAAATTTCAATGCTTGCTTTACCGAGGGGCTTCCCCTCGGGCTCCCCTTGTTTTGCATCGCTTCGCGATGTGCACGCATACATTTTGCCTCACACGAAAAACTTAGGTCACCCACACTTACAAGAATGAAAGTAATATCATTGCGCATAATTATCCGCAGAATATGGCTGGAATAATTATTATTACTGCGTAAGTGTGGGTTCCAAAATATGATTATTCAAGTCGGCTCAGCGCCGATTTTTTATTGGCTGTGCTTTGCAATATTGACACATTTTTTTGCTTTGCGGGAAAATAATTATTGATAAACGATAAAAAAATGTTGACAAACAATTCTGAATGTGTATAATGTGAACAGAATAAATCAAAGGAGAATTAAATGAACGAGAAAAACTTTTTGCATCGGGCGACTAAAGCGCTGATTGAAATCATGTTTTATGGCGGGATTTTGTTTTGCCTTTCAATTCCGTTTTCCGTGCCGCCGCTGGCCAGAGCGCTGGGATATTCGCAGGATTTAGTCGTGCCATATTCCATAGTTTTGACGCTTTCGGGGGCGTGCGCGCTTTTTATTTTATGGCAACTAAAAGCAATTTTCAAAACGCTGCTCGGCGGCAACCCATTTACCTCAGGAAATGTCGGCGCTCTGCGAAAATGCGCTGTCGCAAGCCTGTTAATCGCAATAATCTACTCAATCAAAATCTGCCTGTGGTTCACAATCGCATCATCGATAATTGTGATAATATTCTCGCTTTTAGGCCTTTTCTGCTTAACGCTCAAGGATGTGTTTAAGCAAGCGGTGGCCTACAAAGAAGAAAATGATTGGACGGTATGAGTGATGATTATTGTGAATTTAGATGTAATGATGGCAAAGCGAAAAATCGGGCTGATGGAGCTTGCGCAGAAAATCGGCATAACGCCAGCCAATTTATCAATTTTGAAAAACTGCAAGGCCAAAGCGATTCGTTTTTCTACGCTTGAAGAAATATGCAAGATTCTTGAATGCCAGCCGGGCGATATTTTGGAATATAAGGAGAATTAAATGGAAAAAACGCTAAAACTCAAACTATTAGGTTATTTACTAATCTCGGCAATCGGATTCACTTATTTCATCTTGCCGCGAAATGCAGGCGTGAGTGTGCCGCTTTTTGTGATTATTCAAGCGTTTTGCCTGTGGTTTATCGCGCCAAGGCGAAAGCCGCTTTTGATGCTAATCCCCATTTCCATTCTTGCGCTAAATTCGTTTATTAGTGCGAATGAAATGTGGAATGCGCCAAATTTTTTAGTAATAATGGCGCTTTATAGTGTTATGACACTGTGGATGGTGGGAAGGCTGCCGCTGAAAGAAGTTTCGGTGAGGTTCCTTGCCAACATTTTGGAAAATATTTTAGAGCCGCTTCGGCATTTTCCGCTTCCTTTTAAATGGTGCGGCGAAGTGGGTAAAGGAAATTCAAAAACCGCCAAGCGAGTTTTCACCGGGATTTTCATCTCAATTCCTTGCCTGCTGTTTTTGATGATAATGCTTTCCATGGCCGATGAGATTTTCTCGCACTATGTCGCCAAAGGTTTTACTGCGTTTTTGACCTCGATTGATTTCAACACACTTTTTAAAATTGCGCTCGGCTTTATGGTAGGCTTCTATTTATTCGGATTAATTTTTGATACATATCAGAAAAAGCAAGAAAAAGAAGCCGCGGCGGTGGCAAGAAAAGGCGATTTAATTGTGCTCAATATCTTATTGGCTTCGATTTTAGTGGTTTACACAGTATTCGTGTTCATTCAATTCAAGTATTTATTCGCCAGCGGAAATAATCTGCCATACGGGCTGACATTCACATATTATGCACGGCGCGGATTTTTCGAGCTGCTATTTTTAAGCGGGCTAAATGTGATGCTGATTTTGTTCGTGGTGTGGTTAGCAAAAGAGCATGAGGGCAAATGGGCCAAACTCAATAAAGTTTTATGCTGCTATTTATGTGCGGTTACGGTTGTTTTGCTCATATCATCATTTTATCGTATGTGGCTTTATGGCGTGGATGATGGGCTAACTCGGCTGAGATTTTTAGTTTTCGGCTTTTTATTCTTCGAAGCAGTTGCACTGATTTTCACATTTTTCTATATCATAAAGCCGAAGTTTAATATTATTGCGGTTTATTTTGCCATCGGGCTATCCTATTATTTGCTTCTGAATATAGTGCAGATGGATAGAATTATTGCGCGCGACCAGATTAACAGATATTTTGAAACCGGCAAGGGCGGGATAGAATATTCGTTGACGCTTTCGATAGATGCCGCGCCCGAAATCGCGCGGCTGCTGAAAAGCGAGGAATTTGACATACGAAAAAGGGCCTATGAACATTTGGAAGATAATTACAAATGTTATAGCGCTAATAATGGCTGGCGACAATGGAATTTATCGGTGGACAAATTGAACAGCTACTATAAATAAAGAAAAGCATTATCAAAAAAATATCGCCGATGAGGCGACTAAAATAATCATATTTTGGACTGCGACCGCGAGCGAAGCGTGGCGGGAAGCAGGACCGGTTTTCGTTTGCGATGCAAATCTACGATTTGCGGAGCAAGACCGAAAACAAAAGGGGGTGCGGGGGAAAATTTCCCCCGCATTATCCTTTAATACATTCCGCCCATGCCTGCCATAGCGGCTGCAGCGCCGGCTTCCTCAGGTTTATCGGCAACCACTGATTCGGTGGTGAGCACAATTCCTGCAACCGAAGCGGCGTTTTTAAGCGCGCTGCGGGTTACTTTTGTTGGGTCCACAATGCCGGCTTTTATCATGTCAACATAGGTTTCACTCATCACATCAAAGCCGATGCCCTTTTCCTTAGCCTTAACATTTTCCATAATCACAGCGCCTTCGAGAGCGGCATTTTGCGCGATTTGGCGAACAGGCTCTTCCAGCGCGCGCAGGATAATCTGCATACCGGTTTTTTCGTCGCCCTCGGCGTTTGCCACCAATTTTTCAAGCGCAGGAATGGCATTGACATACGCCGTGCCGCCGCCCGCAACGATGCCTTCTTCAACAGCCGCGCGGGTTGCCGAAAGTGCGTCTTCTATGCGAAGTTTTTTCTCTTTCATCTCGGTTTCGGTAGCCGCGCCAACGCGGATTACCGCCACGCCGCCCGCGAGTTTCGCCAATCTTTCTTGCAATTTCTCCAAATCAAAATCGCTGGTGGTCTCTTCAATTT
>WRBX01000108.1 GCA_009784335.1 Oscillospiraceae bacterium | reverse complement strand
TACTTCAACTTCCAAATCTTGCTATTATATTCCGTTATGCACCTATCGCTTGAGAATACCCCGCTGCGCGCCGTGTTAATTATCGCTTTTTTATTCCACTCGGCCATGTTTTGATAATCGGCGCACATCCTCGCATGTGTTTTGGCATAGCTCTCGAAATCGCGAATCACCATATAAGGATCGGGGATATTATTATCGCCAAAGAGCAGCGATTGATAAAGCTCGCTGAAAATATTGCTCATATCGGCCGAAATCGTGCCGTCCACCAGGCTATCAAGCACTCGGCGCACCTCGGCATTATTGGCATAAATCTCGGGGCTTTCCTGATTGCCGCTGTTATAAACCCGCGCAACTTCGGGCGTTTTCAGCCCAAAAAGATAAATATTATTCTTGCCCAAAATCTCGCTCATCTCAACATTAGCGCCGTCTAAGGTGCCTATCGTTACAGCGCCGTTTAGCATAAATTTCATGTTCGAAGTGCCCGAAGCTTCCTTGCCTGCAGTCGAAATCTGCTCGGAAATATTGGTGGCCGGGATAATCTTTTGCGCCAGAGTCACCCCATAATTCTCGATAAAAACCACCTTTATGCGCTTGGAAACCACCGGGTCGTTATTCACCAAATCGGCAACGGTGTTAATCAGCTTGATAATCAGCTTCGCCCGCTTATAGCCCGGGCTTGCCTTGGCGCCGAAGATAAATGTGTGCGGATAGAAATCTGCCTGCGGGTTGGCCTTAATATGATTATAGAGGTGCACAATATGCAAAACATTCAAAAGCTGGCGCTTATATTCATGAAGGCGCTTCACCTGCACATCGAAAATGCTCGAAGGATCGAGGATTATGCCGCTTTGATTTTGCAGCATTTCGGCCAGCGCCATTTTATTCTGCTTCTTGATTTTAGCAAATTCATCAACGAATGCCGCATCATTTGCGAATTTCTCAAGCTCGGCAAGCTTGGAATAATCTTGATTAAACTCCGGCCCAATCGCGCTTGTAATCAGCCTTGTCAATTTCGGATTCGATAAATTCAGCCAGCGCCTAAAAGTGATTCCATTGGTGACATTCTTAAACTTTTGCGGCACAAGCGAATAATAATCGCGAAACAGGCCTTTTTTAAGGATGTTAGTATGCAGCCCGCTCACGCCGTTGACGCTATGGCAAGTTGCAAGGCAGAGATTGGCCATCGAAATTCGCCCGTTGGCCATAATGTTCATATAGTTGATTTTGCCCCAATCCTCGCCGAATTTCGCCTTAAGGATATCCTCATTTTTATGGTGCATGCCCTCTATAATCTCATAAACGCGCGGCAGTAAATCGCGGAACATGTTCTGCTCCCACATCTCCATCGCCTCGCTCATAACAGTGTGGTTTGTGTAGGCAAAAACATGGCGGCAAATGCCCTCGGCCTCATCCCAAGTTAGCCCCTCGTCATCCATCAAAATCCGCATAAGCTCGGGGATTGCGATGGCCGGGTGAGTGTCGTTAATATGAATCTGCGCGAACTTCGGCATCTCCAAAAGATTTACTTTTTTCTTTTTAAGATAGCCCACAATCCATTGCATAGTCGCCGATGTGAAGAAATATTGCTGCCGCAGCCTAAGGTTTTTGCCTTCCAAATGATTATCTTCAGGGTAGAGCACCTTGGATAGCAGCTCGGCAAGCTCCTTTTCCTCCATCGCTTTGGAATACGAACCGCTCGAAAACAAATTCATATCAAAATGCTTGGGCGAGCGAGCGCTCCAAAGCCTAAGCGTGTTTACTGTTTTGCTGTTGTAGCCGATAATCGGGGTGTCGTAAGGCACGGCAAGAACCGTCGTCGCATCCTTCAAATAAACCTTCATCTTGCCGTTTTCCCAATACTTCTCGATAGTGCCGCCGAACTTCACTTCCACCTGCTCATCCGGCTTTTCAATCTCCCAAACATTGCCGTCCTCAAGCCACGAATCCGGCATCTCGATTTGATAGCCATCAACTATTTTCTGCTTAAAAAGCCCATACTCATAGCGAATGCCCGCGCCGTATGCCGGCAAATCAAGCGTAGCCAGCGAATCCATAAAGCATGCAGCCAAGCGCCCAAGGCCGCCGTTGCCAAGCCCGGCATCGGCTTCGCTATCCGCCATTTCAGTTAAATCTATGCCGAGATCGGTGAGCACATCTTTATATAACTCGCTCACCTGCAAATTAAGCATATTGCTCTCAAGCGCCCTGCCCATAAGAAATTCAAAAGAAAGATAATAAAGGGTTTTCTGCGGCGCCTCCACCTTGGTATCCGCCCATTTATCCAAAATGGTATCGCGAATGGTCATGGCGACTGCTTTATAAATCTGCGTCTTGGTCGCGCGCTCCAGCGTTTTGCCGAAATAATGCTGCAACTTCATATTAATCGCATGCTTAATCCGCTCTTTTTCAATGAAACCTTCACCTTGCTTGCTATGAATAGCATCCAGCGCCTCATTAGTTTTCATCTTTTCAATAGTGTCCATTTAGTAAGCCTCCACGAGTTCAATTTCCCCGATTTTCTCCCCCGTTTTAACTTCGATATTGTATTTAAACCCCACCAGCTCCCGATATAAATCAGCATATCGCGCGGCTGATGCCTCCCACGAATGATTGCAACCCATAGCATTTCGCATAATTTTCTGCCAAAGAAGCGGGCTGTTGTAAATCTCCAGCGCTCTGTCAATCGTGTAAATCATATTATGCGCGCTATATGGTGAGAACGAAAACCCGTTGCCCTTGCCGGTTTCTTCATTATATGAATAAATCGTATCCTTGAGGCCGCCGGTTTCATGCACAATCGGCAAGCTGCCAAATTTCAGCGCAATCAGCTGCCCAAGCCCGCAAGGCTCAAAGCCCGATGGCATTAGGAACATATCGCTGCCGGCATAAATCTGGTCGGCCAGCTCTTTATCGAAGCATAAGCACGCGCGGAATTTATCGCCGTGGTGGTGCGCAAAATGTTGCAATGCTTCTTCATACTGCCTGTCCCCCGTGCCGAGCACCACAAATTGCACATTCCGCTGCATCAATCGCTCGAAAGCTTCCAGCACTAAATCCAAGCCTTTTTGCGAAGTGAGCCGAGTAACCATCGCGATTATCGGCACATTGGGATTCTCCTGCCAATTCATCCGCTGCTGCAGCGCAATCTTGTTCTTCCACTTTTTCTCATGAAAATCATTGATTCCGTAGGCTTGCGCAATATGCGGCGAGGTTTGCGGCGAATTATTCTCATAGCAGATGCCGTTCAAAATCGCCTTCAAATCATCGCCTCGGCTGGCCAGCGCCCAATCAAGCCCCTCACCGAAGCCGCTTGTCTTAATCTCCTCGGCATATGTCGGGCTCACCGTGCTCACATAATTTGCGAAAACTATTCCCGCTTTCATAAAATTCGCCTCGCCATTCCACCCGATTTTATCCTCGGCGAAATATTCCCATGGCAAGCCCAAAACATCATTGGCATATTCGATGGTCGCCACGCCCTG
>WRBX01000107.1 GCA_009784335.1 Oscillospiraceae bacterium | reverse complement strand
TTAGCGGATTTGGAGCGGCAGCTGGCGGAATTGCAATCATCGCGGCTGAATTGATAGAGGAGTAGATTTTTAAAAGCAGTTTTTTTGCCAAGGGGGCATCGCCCCCTTGAACCCCCACTGTTTTCGCCTCTTCAAAATCTTAGATTTTGAATTCACACGAAAACGAAACTGATATGATTATTTTAGCGCCTCATCGGCGAGGTCTTGGATGTGGGTGCTTTTCGTAGGGGACGCCGTCTCGGGCGTCCCGAACATCGAAGCGCATACCCCTACATGCTCGTGAACCCGTTTCGGTTCATCGAGAAATGTTACAGCAACTTAACAATTTCCTAACAATTCAGCAACAATCCACACAAACGATTTGATTATGCTATAATGGGAAAAAAAGAAAGGAATGGGATATTTATGAAAAAAGTTTTGAGTTTGGCTTTGGCCTTTGCGCTGGGGCTTTCACTTGCGAGCGGAATGGCGCTTGCGAAGAAGGGATGGGTGAATTTATCTGCGGAATATGCGGATATTAAAATTGATATTAATAGTATTAATTTGATTCCTAAAGATGTAAATGGCAAGATTGTTGAGCCATTTATAATCGATGGCACTACATATGTGCCGATTAGAGCGATTAGCGAAGCTTACGATAAAACTGTTACTTGGCACGGAGATGAAAAGCGAATTCAGATTTATGATAATTGGGAAAGCAGCTGGCCTATAGATAAAATAAAAGAAGCTTATAAGAATAAACTGATTGAAGACGGCCTTGAGAATGTTACAGTGCTTAAAGTTGAGAAAGTGATGGGATTTGAAGCAGATTTATATTTGATTGAATTTAGTGCTACTTTTCCAAATGGCCTTTTAACTGAAGGTATAGCTCCAGGTGAATTTGCTACAACAGATTTCTTTGTGCGTTTTGAGAAGGATATTAATGGTAATCCAAAATTTGTGAGTGGCGGCACAGGTCCTTGATTAAATAAGATTTTTTAAAAGCACTTTGCGAAAATGCAAGGTGCTTTTGTGTTCTTGAAGTTGCCGGATTGCTTCGTTGCGTTGAACCGCAATAGCGAATTTTTCATATATTATTTTATGAGAAATCGAAAAATCAGGAATATTTTGTTGGCGGCGCTTGGGCTTATTTTTGTTGGATTGGGGGCGGTGGGGGTTATTCTGCCTGTGTTGCCCACGACTCCTTTTATCTTGGTTGCGGCGTGGTGCTTTGCGGCCAGCAATAAAACTATTTACGAATGGCTTTGCAAAACCCGAATTTTTGGGCAATATATTGAGAATTATCGCACGAGGCGAGGAATTAGCCTATCGCTAAAACTCTCGAGCATTGCATTTCTTTGGGCCGGCTTGATTATTTCTATGGTGATGCTTGGGAGCTTTTGGTTTTATATAGTGCTGGGCGCGGTGGGGCTGGGCGTTACTATTCATTTATTGTTGATAAAAACAAGAAAAAATTAGCTTTCCCCCCATAAAATTTGGCCGACGATTTGCATCCATGCCGATGAACCGGTGTACCAACTCCAGCCGCCTGTGCCTTCGAGATTGGGAGCGGAATAGACATCGCCGCAGAGGACATAAGGCTCGCGCTGATAGCGATGGGCTGCCTCTTTTGTATCGGAGTGGATTATAGGGTTAATCATGGTGAAGAGCTCTTTGGCTTTGTCTAGTTCGCCCATTTTATGCAGGGCGAGGATGAACCAGGCAGCAGCATGGGTGTATTGTGCGCCGTTTTCTCTTACCCCTGGTGCGTAGTTGGCGATATAGCCGGGGCTATTTTTGTTAATGAATAATGAATGATGAATAATGAATAATGAATAATGGTGGTTAGCTTTCGCTTTGCGAAAGCTTTTGTATTTTTTGAAAGGCGCTGGATTGCTTCGAGTGCAAGCACTCTCGCAATGACTGAATGGGGGAGAAAGAAGCTTAATGATGCCGTTTTCATAATCTACGAGTTTTGCTAGGGCGGATACAATCGCGGATTTGCATTTTTCGGGGTCGCCGGCGCCGGAGAGCACAGCCCAGGATTGCACGAGCAGGTCGATTTCGCATTCGGGGTCGCCGGGGTTGCCGAGGGGGCTGCCGTCGTCGTAGAAAGCGCGCAAATACCACTTGCCATTCCAACCGTGAGTGTTGGCGGCGAGGGTAAGGTCAGTAATTAGTTGCTCGTCGTCAGTAGTCAGTGGTGAATGTGATTCTTCGAAGTGCGGGGCGCCCGGGACGGCGCCCCCTACAAATGATGGGGCGCTTGCGTGCGTAGGGGACGCCGCCCTCGGCGTCCCGGCTGCACTTTCGGGACGATTGCCATCGTCCCCTACGCTTGTGGGCGGCGTGATTTTCTTCCACTTTTTTAGGATATCGATGAGGAAAAAGGCGAGCCAGACAGATTCGCCGCTACCGCCTGTGCCGATGTGGGAGAAGCCGTCGTTCCAATCGCCGCCGCCGATGAGAGGCAGGCCGTGCTTTCCGAACTTCAAGGATTTTTCGATTGCTCGGCGGCAATGCTCATAGACTGTGGCTTTTTCGGGGGAAACTTCGGGAATTTCATAGCGTTCGTGTTCATGAGGTTCTAATATCGGGCTTTGCAGAAAATGAACTTCTTCGTTCCAAATCGAATTATCGCCGGTTTGGCGGGCATATTCCATGGTGACATAGGGCAGCCACAGCAAATCATCTACAATGCGGGTGCGCACGCCGCGGCGGGGCAGGTGGAACCAGTGCTGGACATCGCCCTCGACATATTGATGCGCACAGGATTGGATGATGATTTTTCGCGCGAGTTCCGGCATAATTTTGAAGATAGCGAGGCAATCTTGGAGCTGGTCGCGGAAGCCAAAAGCGCCGCCGCATTGGTAGAAACCGGAGCGGGCGAAGAGGCGGGAGGCGATATTTTGGTAGGTGAGCCAGCCGCCGAGCAGGATATCGTTTGCGGGGTGGCCTGTTTTGATATTGGATTTGGTGAGCGCGCGCCAGAAGGATTTGGTTTGGGTGAGTTCTTCGGAAGGACACCACCCCGCCTCCTTCGGAGGCACCCCTCCGGCGGAGGGGAATATGCCCAACTCGAAAGTGAACTCTTTTGTGGAGTTGGGGGGGATGGTGATTGTGGTTTTGATTGAGTAGTTATTTGTGTCGGCGGTGCAAGGGGAATCGCAGGTCAAAAAGACTTTGATATTTTCGTATTGCTCATTGAATTTATTTTGCAAAATAAGTGCGCCATTTTCTTCGGTGGATTCGATGTAATACCATGTTTTGCGATTAGAAACGCCTAGGGTTGGAGTAATGCGATGAGAAACAGCAAGCTCTTTTTCTTTGCTAGAATTATTTTTGATAGTTATTATAGTTACTTTGTTATTTCGATTTTGAGGCACAAAAATGGTTTGACATATGTTAAAGTTATTATAGTTTTTTTGAAAAAGCGTGTAGCCAAGGCCGTGGGTTATGGTGCGTTCGCCATCGGTGGCGCGAAAAGCTTCGCCATCGCACTCAAATTCAATGATT
>WRBX01000106.1 GCA_009784335.1 Oscillospiraceae bacterium | reverse complement strand
GCAAGATTTGGTCAGCGATGCGATTGATAAATTTTATGAGACTAAAAAAGAAGCCTTCGGCGAGAAATTGCACGAGTTGGAGCGGGTTATCTTGCTCCGCGTGGTCGACCAAAAATGGATGGACCATCTCGATGCAATGGAGCAGCTAAAGCAAGGCATTTCATATCGCGCCTATGCCCAAAAAGATCCTGTTGTAGAGTATAAATTCGAGGGAATGGCAATGTTCGAGGAAATGGTGGAAACTATTAAAGAAGAAGTCGTCCGCCTAATCTTCCACGCCAGCCCTGCAACAAATATTGAAAGAAAACAAGTAGCGCAGACGACTAAAGAAGGATTTGTCGTAGGGGACGCCGCCCTCGGCGTCCCGTCCGACCGCTCTGCCGAACGCCCGGGTGCCGTTGGCGCATCAACCGGCCGTGCGCCTGCCCAAGAACCCGTCCGTGTCGAAAAAATCGGCCGCAACGAACTCTGCCCCTGCGGCTCCGGCAAAAAATATAAACACTGCTGCGGCCAAGAATCTTAATAGAACGCGGATGACGCGGATTTAACGGATTCACGCGGATTTCAATTTAGATATTATTATGGTAGAGCACTTGTAGGGGCGCGCCCGGGTAGCGCCCGCACTTCAAAGCGCATACCCCAGCATCGTAGGGGACGATGCCCACATCGTCCCGTATAAGAGGTGGTGCAATAATCATAAAACAAAAACTGATACAAAAAAATGTGTACTATCCTATCTTAGATTTTCTAAGATTATTTGCTGCATATATGGTAATCACAATCCATTTTGGACAACATGGGAGTTCAGATGCATTTACAGCAATACGACGCTTTGTCGTTCCTTTCTTCATTATTGTTACAGGATATTTTGTATTTGATTCTGATAAAGAAAAACAAACTACAAAATTAGCATCCCTTTTTAAGAAAATGTTATGGTTAAACATGATTTGGGGATTAATATATTTAATACCTCATGTAATTCTAAATGATAATGGGAACTTTTTGAAGTACATTACAAGATTCAGTATTAGTTATAATAATATTATGAAACAAACGCCAATTTTTATGGGATATGAGCATTATCACTTATGGTATATAACTGCACTCGTTGTTGCATCCGGTGTTCTATATATGCTATCAAAATATATTTCGAAAAAAGCGTTTACAATAATTCTGCATTTTTTGCCATTATTGCTTATACAATGTTTTTTGGTATTTCGCCTAAAATTCTTTTATAACATAGGCGTCAATGCTTTTGATTACCGAAACGCATGGTTTTTTACACTTCCATTCCTTGCAATCGGCATGCTGATAAAACGATACTACAAAGAAACAAATTTTGGTATTATAATTCTACTGCTTTTAGTGCCACCTTTGTGGTTTTACAATACTTTAGAAATCAGAAAAGAGTTGGAATTTTCAATTTCAGGTTCTTTAATTGCAGTTGTTCTATTTTTGATTTCTATTACAAAATATAACGGTTTAATACAAAACAAAATAGCCATAGAGTGCGCAAAAATTGCTGGTGGTGCATCAGCTTTCATCTTTTTTGCACATATTCTGTTAGTAAACTATGTACTTAGACCATTACAACAAGAAAGCAATTACATAATTCAATCATTTACTATACTCTTTATAATTTATTTGATTTATTACATAATAAAAAAATATCTAATGAATCGCATTCAGTTAAGGAAATGAAAGGAATGAACTTATGAAAAAAGCAATAATCCTCCTATTCTCGCTCCTAATTCCGAGCTTCTCACTTCCCACCCTCGCCGGCGATGTCCCCGAAAGTCTCATCAGCCAAGGCGATATATTCTGGGCCGAAGTGCTCTCCTATGATAAATCCGCCGAGGTCATCACCGTCCTGCCCACTATAATCATCAAGGGCAATCCCGATTATGAGGCCGAGCGCACCTATTATCGCGCCATGCCGGTCGGCACCGCTATCCGGCTCGGCAAAGCATATCTCATGACCTATTACGATGAAAATAACCCGCTCTATATCTTCGAAACCACCAGTTTCGACACCGATACTTTAAAGCTCAAAGGCGTTAAAGAGGATGAACACACAATGTGGGGCCGCTTCCAAACCTACCTAAACGAAGGCCGCTACGGCCGCGCAGGAGTCGCCCGCGGAGATATTCAACCCAACAATCCCGATGACATCGCCATAGAAAACCCCGGCTTCCAAGATATCGTGCCAATCTCCGACGAATTGCCCATAGATGCGAGGGCAAACAACTGGGCACTATACCTCCTCATCGGCCCCGCTGCAATTATTTTGACCTATTTAATCATATTATGGCGAAGAAAGAAAAAATAAAAACAAAAATCTGTGTAAATCTGTTATCGCCGTAGGCGATCTGTGTATGCGCGTTAGCGCATCTGTGTGCTAAAAAAACTTGCAATGAGAAAGGAAGTAACAAATGGGAAAACTATTCGGAACAGACGGCGTTCGCGGCATCGCCAATAAAGAATTAACCGCCGATCTCGCATTCAAAATCGGCGCAGCAGCGTCAAGGGTGCTCACCGAGGGCACTCATAAGCCTAAAGTAATCATCGGTAAGGATACCCGCGCCTCCTCAGCCATGCTCGAGTGCGCGCTTGCGGCAGGCATTGCATCGGTCGGCGGCGAAGCTGTGTTGGTCGGCACCGTGCCCACCCCCGCTGTGGCCTATCTGGTGCGCGAAATGCATGCCGAAGCTGGCGTGGTGATTTCGGCATCGCATAATCCAATGGAGTTCAACGGCATTAAATTATTCAATAAAGATGGTTTTAAACTGCCCGATAGCGTCGAGGATGCCATCGAGGATATTATTCTGAACAATAAGGAAATTCCCGCCCCAATCGGCGCCGACATCGGCCATGTAACCTATGATAATGAGGCCGTAAGGCATTATATGGATTATATCCCCACCACGATTTCAGGCGACCTGCGCGGGCTCAAAATGGTGATAGATTGCGCAAATGGCGCGGTTTCAGGCATAGCAGAGGAAGTGCTGGCCAAAATGGGTGTGGAGGTTATCGCGATTCATAATAGCCCCGACGGTGTTAATATCAACACAAATTGCGGCTCAACTCATATCGGCGACCTACAAAAAGCAGTGCTCGAGCATAAAGCAGATTTAGGCATAGCATTCGATGGCGATGCTGATCGCTGCCTTGCAATCGACGAAAACGGCGAGCTTGTAAGCGGTGATAAAATTCTTGCTATATGCGGAAAATTTCTAAAAGAAGCAGGCAAGCTCCCGGGCAACACAATCGTCGCCACTATCATGAGCAACCTCGGCCTAACCAAAGCAGGCGAGGCGCTGGGCATCAATATTTTGCAAGCCAAAGTGGGCGATCGATATGTGCTGGAAGAAATGCAAAAAGGCGGATTCGTGCTTGGCGGCGAGGAATCCGGCCATATTATTTTCCTAAAATGGAACACCACAGGCGACGGGCTCATGACAGCCGTTCATCTGGCAGGCGTGCTCACAAAATCAGGCAAAAAGCTCTCAGAATTG
>WRBX01000105.1 GCA_009784335.1 Oscillospiraceae bacterium | reverse complement strand
GGCGCGCCGGCGGATAGCATCCCAACCGAAGATGGCGGCGATACAGTTCACGAAGCAGATTATACTACTGTAGAGGAGTAAAAAACGAACCCCTCCGTCCCCACACTTACCTTCGGTTAGTGTGGGGCCACCTCCCCTTAACAGGGGAGGTGTTTTTATATGCAAGGCCTCCCCTGTTACCAGAAGTCAGTTCGCCCCCGGAAGTTCATAACAACAAAAATGCGACCGAAAAGGTCGCATTTTAAATCTGTGTAAATCCGTGTATGCGCGAAGCGCATCCGTGTCATCCGTGTGCTAAAAAACTTTTTGCACTTCTTTCCCCTCGGCCAACCCCATCCGTTCCAGTGCGCCGGGTTTTAGCTCGATTTTGCTCAACGAGCCGTCGAGGCATTTGCACAAATCAACCTTCAAATCGGCGATATATTTCTCGATTTTCTTGGCCACCTGCTCATGCGAGAGCGGCCCGCAATCGACCGAAATCAAGCTGTTATTCTTATATTTTATCTCGATAACATTTTTATCGCTATCGATAAAGAGAATGGTATTGCGCTTTTTATCGTCTAAAAATGCCGAGATTTCATAGTAGCTATTGAGGAGTAGGCCTTTTTTTGAAAGGTCCTCAAGCTTGAGCTGGAAATAGATATGATGAATCTCGGCATTCACAACATTCTTTATTATTAGGCGAATTGGTTTATGGCGCTTATATCTAATAGTGCTTCCATCATCAAATCTCACGCCTGCAAAACTGTCATAAGCAAAAGAATTTTTGAGCTTGGCAAAGTCTGCCGTAAGCTTTTTTGAAATGCAATTTGCAAGATTATTATGGATTTTACGAAGCGCCCGTAGCGCCGCTTTGACTTCCCCCACAATTGGATCAGGTTTTCTTTGAATTTGATTACGAATATAATTCACTTAGATTTGCTCCCCCTCTTTTTGATTTTTAGAATGTATCAGTTTGAATCGCCGGTGTCAACTATTTAGAACTATTTAACATCGCACGCGCGGCTTCGCGGCCTGCGCCCATGGCTTGGATAACGGTTGCGGCGCCGGTTACGGCATCGCCGCCGGCGTAGACAGGAGACAGTTGACAGTAGTCAGTAGACAGTATTGATAGGCCGCTTGCGTGCGTAGGGGACGCCGCCCTCGGCATCCCGGCCGCATTATTAATCTGAACTAGGCCACTTTCATCGGCGACCAAGCAGCCCCATTTGTTGACTTCGAGGCGGGAATCGGAGCTGGTGAGCAGCGGATTTGGCTTATTTCCTATCGCCACGATAACTGTATCAACATCTAAAATTTCATTGGAATTTGGGATTTCTTCAAAGCTTTTCCTACCACTGCTATCGGGTGCACCAAGGCGCGCCCCTACAACTTCTAATCCCACTACCTCGCCGTTTTCATTGCCGATAATGCGCTTGGGAATAGCAAGCTCCAGCATCTTCACGCCCTCTTCAAGCGCATGGCGCACTTCTTCTTCCCTCGCCGGCATTTCGGCGATTGTGCGGCGATAGACCAGGGTGACATCCGGGCTTGTAGGGGCGATGGTCTCCATCGCCCGCGGGCGACCGGGGACGGTCGCCCCTACATCGCACGCATCGACATTTAACCTCAGCGCAACTCGTGCACAATCCATGGCAACATTGCCGCCGCCGATAACCGCGACCTTTTTGCCGGTTTTAACAGGCGTATCGCTGCTTGGAAAATCGTCGGCATGCATGAGATTCACGCGCGTGAGAAACTCATTAGAAGAATAAACGCCATTGAGCATTTCGCCCTCAATATTCGCAAAAAGCGGCAGGCCGGCGCCTGTGCCGATAAAAACGAAATCATTATCGGCTTGCAACTCTTGCAGACTAATCGATTTGCCGATGACTGCATTTTTGATGAATTTCACGCCCTTTTGCGCCAAATCATCAATCTGCTTTTTCACAACCCTCTTGGGCAGGCGAAACTCGGGAATGCCATAGGAGAGCACACCGCCGAATTCATGGAGCGCTTCATAGATGGTGATATTTGCGCCATTTTTAATCAGCTCACCGGCGCAAGCAAGGCCTGCCGGGCCGGAGCCGATGATAGCTACGGACAGTTGACAGTTGGCAGCTGGCAGTTTTTGATTGTTACTGTCGATTGTTAACTGTTCACTGTCAACTGCGTAGCGCTCCAATTGCCCAATTTGAATCGGCTCGCCCTTGCGCCCCAGCACACACTTGGCCTGGCACTGCCGCTCCTGAGGGCAAACTCTGCCGCAAATGCTGCCGAGGCTATTGGTTTCTTCTATAATTTCCTTTGCTCTATTAACTTCGCCCTTTTTCAATTCAGTGATAAACTCAGGAATTTTCACGCCCACAGGGCAGCCCGATTTGCACGGCGCACTCGGGCAATTCAAGCAGCGGCCGGCTTCTACGGTCGCTTGCTCTTTATTATAACCTCTATCTACTTCTTGAAAATTGAGCATTATTTTCTCCCAAAAAGCGAACCCCTCCGTCACATCACTTAGGCGCTTCGCTTTAAGTGTGGGGCCACCTCCCCTTAACAGGGGAGGTCTCTTGTGTGAATGCCTCCCTTGTTAAGGGGAGGTGCCGAACGCAGTGAGGCGGAGGGGTTCGTTTTTTACAAATCTTTAAATGTCACCAATTCAAATGTATCATAAAATCCTTGTTTTTTCAGCTTTTCCAGCTCGCGGATTTCGGTTTCGCGGGTCAAGTATGAAGTGCGAGATTTTGTTTCCTCATCAATAAATCCAACATGGCACATAATTTCTAAAGTTTCTAAATCTTTGTTTCCTTCAATAATATTTTTAATGGTTTCTGTTTTTGCCTTTTTATTATAAAAGTCTAATACTGTCTTCTGCGGCATCATTAGAGACTTTTTGCATGCAATTTTCGGCAATCTGAAATGCGAATACTTATCTTGAATAAGTCTGTAATTTCTGATTGGAATTCCATATTTTAACGCAATTCCATGCATAGCCTTGCTGATATCTTCATTGTAATGATTAATAAAATGGTGAGCATCAATATGGTCAACGGTGCCGAAGCGCATTAATTCCAAAAGTTGTGCCTCAATTTCATTATACAATTCACCATATATAAGCAGAACTTTATTCTTGTTAATTATCCTATGATTGTAAAATTCACCATTATTATCAGTCAAGCCAAAATTTTCAGTAAGCGCTTTTCCGGCAGTTAAATTAATATGAAGTCCCACACTAATCTGCGGATTAGCTTTCCAAAGCTCGCAGGCCTCATCGGTGCCGGGTTGATTCATCATCATGGTGGTGCTCGAAATCAGGCCTTTTTCGAAGGCGTACATAATCCCTTCATTGACACTTTTTGAAAAACCGAAGTCATCAGCATTGATTATCACCTTCATCTTGCGTCTCCTAATTTACATTTATGCACTTCAACCGCTCTTTTTTCCTCAGTAGCAAAATAATTATTTCGGCGCATGGCTTCATCGAAATCGACCAAATGGCCATCAAAATCAGGGCCGTCAACACAAGCGAATTTCACTTCGCCGCCGACAGTCACACGGCAGCAGCCGCACATTCCCGTGCCATCAATCATGGT
>WRBX01000104.1 GCA_009784335.1 Oscillospiraceae bacterium | reverse complement strand
GGCTGGTTTTCGCCAAGCCCCTTCGAGCGCTGAATCGTGAATTTCTTCCCATCAAGCTTATCCAAAATTTCGCGCTTTTCGCCCTCATCAAAAGCAAAATATGTATCCTTGCCACACGAAATCTCAAATAGCGGGCTCTCGGCAATATATACCCGCCCAGCCTCAATCAGCTGCGGCATAAGGCGATAAAACATAGTTAAAATCAGTGTGCGAATTTGATAGCCATCCACATCGGCATCGGTGCAAATAATCACCTTGCTCCATTTTAGGCTCTCTAAATCAAAAGTGTTAAGCTCCTTATTATGCTTGGAATTAACCTCAACGCCGCAGCCCAAAACCCGCGCCAAATCCAGAATAATATCATTTTTGAAAATCTTGGCATAATCGGCTTTTAGGCAGTTCAAGATTTTACCACGCACGGGGATAATCGCCTGAAATTCGGCATCGCGACCAAGCTTGCACGCACCGAGAGCCGAATCACCCTCAACAATATAAATCTCGCGGCGCTCCAAATCTTTCGAGCGGCAATTGACAAACTTTTGCACCCGATTTGTTATATCCACATTTGCCGTTAGATTTTTCTTTGCGGCAATGCGAGTTTTCTCGGCAGTTTCTCGCGAGCGCTTGTTGATTAGCACCTGCGTTATAATCTTCTCGGCCTCTTCGGGATTTTCAAGGAAATAAACTTCAAGCGATTGCTTCAAAAAATCTGTCATCGCATCTTGAATGAATTTATTAGTAATCGACTTTTTGGTCTGATTCTCATAACTTGTCACCGTCGAAAAACTATTGGAAATCAGGCAAAGGCAATCGGCAATGTCGGCAAATAAAATCTTGCTTTCATTTTTGTTATACTTATTTTGATTCTTAGCCCAAGCATCAATCGCCGCCACAAAAGCCAGCTTCACCGCCCTATCCGGCGAACCGCCATGCTGCAAGAAACTCGAATTATGATAATATTCCAAAATATTAACCTCGGCATTAAAGCAAAACGCCACCGTCATTTTCACCTTATATTCAGCCTTATCAGCCCTATCGCGCCCCTTGCGGTCGGCCTCTATATAGCGAATCGGAGTAATCGCTTTTTCGCTCGCCATCTCTTTTAGATAATCCACAATGCCATCAGCATAATAAAATTCACGAGTTTCCTCATCCAGCTCTAAAACGAATTTTATCCCCTTATTCACAACCGCCTGCTTTTTGAGCACTTCCGCCAAATAATCGCTCGGAATATCAATATCGGTAAATACTTCCCTATCCGGCAGCCATTTTATCGTCGTTCCCGTCTGCTTTTTATCAGTTCGCTCGGCAATCAAGCCATCAATATTCTCGCCCTTTTCAAAATGCAGCGAATACCGATATCCATCGCGCACAACTTCCACATCCATATATTCGCTGGCATACTGCGTTGCGCAGGCGCCCAGCCCATTTAGCCCCAAAGAATACTCATAATCGGCGCCTTCTTCATTGGCATATTTGCCTCCGGCATACAATTCGCAAAAAACAAGCTCCCAATTATACCGCCCCTCGCGCTCGTTATATTCCAGCGGAATTCCGCGGCCGTTATCGCGCACCTCAATCGCGCCATCGGGAAAAAGGCGGACAAAAATGGTATCGCCATACCCCTCGCGCGCCTCGTCAATCGAGTTGGAAATAATCTCAAACGCGCTGTGGCAGCAGCCCTCAATCCCATCACTGCCGAAAATAACCCCCGGGCGCTTGCGCACCCGATCAGCACCCTTTAGGCTCGATATGCTATCATTATCATACTCTCTTTTTTTACTCATAATCCCTCAATCTCCCGCTTATTACTCATTATTCATCATTCATCATTCATTCTTCATTAAAATTGTCTCACACTTTTCAAAAATAGTTTTTCTTTAAATGCGCCTCTTTTTTCTCTCTTTTCCAATCTAACTTTCTCTATTTCATCTATCACAATTCCCAATAAATCTGCCTTTGCATATATAACTTCCAATATGTCCGCCATTTCTTCAATTATTGAGTCTTTATTATCTGCGGCAAATAATTCGCCGCACTCTTCCAAAAGTTTTTCATCAAGCTTTTTTGCATAATCAGCATCATCCAAAACTTCTACCTCAGGAATCTCCCCGTTGCTCTTAATAATTTCAGCTATTCTATCTCTGATTAACTTGTTATGAATTTCCACACTATTCCTCCAGTTCAAACCCGAACCCCTCCGTCACGGCTTCGCCTTGACACATCCCTTTAACAGGAGAAGTTTGAATGTAACACCTTCGAAGTGCGGGCGAACACAGTTCGCCCCTACATGCTGGGGTATGCGCTTCGAAGAGCGGGACGCCGAGGGCGGCGTCCCCTACGCTGTTGCGTTACTCTCGTGCGTTGTAGGGGCGATGCTCGCTATCTGCCCGCGGGCGACCGAGGACGGTCGCCCCTACAAAGACACCACCCCGCCGCCTTCGGCGCCACCCCTCCGACGGAGGGGAATTAGAAAAGCAGTTGCACCTAAATTTTTCGCGATGAGCGAACTAAAATAATCATATTTTGGAGCGAAGCGACCCGTTTTCGTTTGCGATGCAAATCTACGATTTGCGGAGCAAGACCGAAAACAAGAGGGATTCAAGGGGAGAAACTCCCCTTGGAAAAAAGTCCATTTTATTCAACTTTTCTAAAAGTTGAATCATAAAGATACATACACTCCTGTATGCACTCCTCAGCCCTCACTCGCCCCTGCACCGTATCAACCTCTGTAAGTTTAAATTCCAGCGCCTTATAAACCTCGAAAAAGTGCTTAATCTCATTGAATGTATGCCCCGGCAAATCCGAAATATCCTTATACACATTCATCGACGGGTCCTCAAACGGAATCGCGATAATCTTCTCGTCAATCGAAAATCCATCCCGCATTTTCATCACGCCGATGGGATAGCAATCAACCAGCGTCATCGGCAAAATGCTCTCTTGGCAAAGCACAAGCACATCCAACGGGTCGCCGTCATCAGAAAGCGTGCGCGGAATAAACCCATAACTAGTGGGATAATGAGTTGAAGTGTAGAGAATGCGATCCAGCTTTAACATGCCGGTTTTCTTGTCCAGCTCATACTTTTGCTTGGAGCCCTTTGCAATCTCAATCACAGCGGTAAACCGCTCCGGCTTCACGCGCTCCGGATTTAAATCATGCCAAATGTTCATATGCTATCTCAACCTGCCTTCATATCTTCGCTCGGACTATTATTCATTCTTCATCATTCATTCTTCATCATTCATTCTTCATCATTCATTAAAAAACTTAATGAAGAATTAATAGTGAAAAATGAATGATGAATAATAGTTGTTGATTTGCTACGCAAATCTTATTTTGATTTTTCCTTTTTTGTCAATTTATATATAAACCACATCCCCACCACAAAACTCAAAGCAGCAATTGCTTGCGAAATCCGTAAGTTCCCGAGCATCAAGCTATCAACCCGTAGCCCCTCAATAAAAAATCGCCCAAGCCCATACCACGCGACATACATCGCAAAAACTAACCCGGATTGCCGCGTCGTGCCTCCCCTGCTAAGGGGAGGTGGCCCCACACTTGCTGGCAGAAACTTACCATCATCTTGCTTAGGT
>WRBX01000103.1 GCA_009784335.1 Oscillospiraceae bacterium | reverse complement strand
GGAATGAACGAGGCGCTGCAAAACTTCATCGGCAAAGATATAACCACCCCGGAAGGCCAAAGCGTTTCCCTTGAAATAATGAACTACCTTCGCGAGCTTATGGTGGCGATTCAAAAGGAAACAGGGCATATGTATAACCTCGAGGCCAGCCCGGCAGAAGGCGCATCATATCGCATGGCTAAAGCAGATATCGAAAGATACCCGGATATCATAACCAGCGGCACCGACGAAGTGCCTTACTACACCAATTCTTCGCAGCTTCCGGTTGGCTACACCGATGATATCTTCGAAGTTATGGAGCTGCAAGATGAGCTTCAAAGCCTCTATACCGGCGGCACAGTTCAGCACCTATATCTCGGCGAGCGCATAGAAGATATCAGCACCGCAAAATCCCTAATCCAAAAAATCTTCACTAAATATAAAATGCCGTATATCTCAATCACTCCAACTTTTAGCATCTGCCCCGAGCATGGATATATAACCGGCGAGCATTGGAATTGTCCAACCTGCAATAAAGAAGCCGAAGTTTGGAGCCGCGTAACCGGCTACCTCCGCCCCGTGCAAAACTATAACATCGGCAAAAAGCAGGAATATAAAGAACGCACAAAGCTCATCGTGGGCTGTGAAGTTGAAGAAATCGCTCACGCGATTTAGTAGTGACTAGTGGTTAGTGGCGAGTAGATTAGTTTTGGTTGAGAGCTTTCTAGCCACTAATCACTAGCCACTAGCCACTTTTTTTAACGGAGTTAAATATGCAAATCGTGGGCATCCAAAACAATTCATTCGTCGATTACCCCGGCAAAATCGCTATGGTTTTGTTCGCGTTCGGTTGCAACATGAATTGCTATTATTGCCATAATCGCAATATAATCGGCGGCAGGCCGCCCAAAGTGGTGTATGCTCCCGAGTTCATCCTAAACGAACTGGAAAAGAAAAAAGATTTTCTCGACGCCGTGGTGATAACCGGCGGCGAACCGACTTTGAACGATGATTTGCCCGAATTTATCGCCAAAATAAAAGAAAAAAATCTATTAGTAAAGCTCGACACAAACGGCACAAACCCTAAAATGCTCAAAGAACTAATTAAAAAAAACCTAGTTGATTATATCGCCATGGATATCAAAACCACAAAAGAAAAATATCATGAGTATTATTCGAGCGTAGGGGCGCGCCTTGGTGCGCCCGTCATTGCGAGAGAAGCGAAGCAATCCAGCGGCTTTCTAAATAATATAGAACAATCAATATTGCTAATCAAGAATTCAAATATCCCCCATGAATTCCGCACAACCTTCGATCCAACCCTAACAAAAGAAGATATTATAGAAATCGCAAAATGGCTTGCGGAAGATGATATCCCTCAAAAATATACCATCCAACAATTCAGAAATCCCCAAAATAAATATATCGACAAACGCCTGGCTCTCCCTCCGCATCCAAAAGAATACCTGGAGCAAACCCTCAAATCAGTAGCAAAAATTATCCCCTCTGCCACCCTTCGCGGGATATAAAAAAGTTGCTCCGCAACTAATGGTCGCTTCGCTCCCATTTTCAGCGGTAAACTTTTTTGCTTGAGGAAATGTTCTCAAATAAATTTGAGAAATTTCCTACAAGATAAAAAAACAACTCTGAAAGAGTTGTTTTTCCATTAGTAAGATTTACCTAAAATTCGGCAAAACATCTGCATCAAATTTATTCTTTTCAAAAATATAATAACTTATCTCGCTAATTGTTTGCGAATGCCCCGAAAGCTCATAACTCTCAAAATTCGATGGATCAAAGCCCTTTACTTTCAACGCCAAATCAGAAACTTCCGAAATGGTAAAATTAGTTTGCACATATTTCTTGATTTCATTAAAAATATCTCCGGCTTTTGTAATGTTCGCAAGCGTCAATTTCTGCTTAATCAAGGCTTTCACAAACTCCTGTTGCCGCTGCGTGCGCTGCACATCCGAGCCGTCATATCCCGCAGAACCCTTTCTAAATCGCACATATTGCTCTGCCATCTTTCCATTCATATGATGCGTGCCCGCAGGAATATCAATGAACAAATTCTGATAAGGATCCTTATATTTCATGGCAAGCTCAACCGTAATCTCCACCCCGCCGAGATAATCAATAAAATTCCGAAACCCCTCTAAGCCAATCGTCACATAATAATGAATCGGCAAGCCTGTCATGCTCTTAATCATCTTCATAGTCGCCATTTCTTTATCTTTGCTGGCATAAAGCGCGTTAATTTTGGTATGCCCCTTGCCCCAAGGCACGCGCGTATCCCGCGGAAACGGAATCGAGCGAATCACCTTATTCTTGCCATCAATCTGGAAAAGAATAATTGTATCAGTCAGCTTCGAGCTGCCATCAGTGCCAATCACAAGAATATTAATCTTGCCGCTCCAATCAGGCCGATCGCCTACAATAGGCTTGCCGCCCGGCCCAAACGAAGGATTAATTTCCTGCGTCAAACTAGTCGCGACAAAAACTCCGCCGATAACAGCAGAGCACATAACCAGTATTAGAAAGAAAGCAAGAAATACCCTTTTTCCCATAAAGCACCTATGTATGTCATCCCGCGCTCAGCACGGAATCAATTAAACTTCAACCATTTCTTTATCAAAAACCAGCTCCACCGAGTTGGTCAAAACATCCACATATTGAAAACTAAATCTCCTCGGCGTGCTCGGCAATTCCTTCACAGCCGCCGGATCAACCTTCACAGTGAAAATATTCGGATGCGCGCTCTCAATCGTCACCGGTAGAGTAACGCGCTTATTGCGCCCCTTTTGCACCGTAAGCATAGCATCCTTATTCAAATTGCTCCGCACCGCATCGCGAATTCTATCAATCTCTAATTTGTCCATCCGAGCAACACCCTTTTTCATAGATTTTGCTCCCCTCAAAATTACTATCCTTAGATTATAAAATTCCAAAACCTTTGTCAAACTTTTTTGCAAAAGAATTTTATGTTACAGAATTGTTACAGTAACTTAACAATTCTCTAACAATTCTCTAACAATTTAGCAACATTCCACATTTTTAATTTTATATAGTTTAGTATGATAATAATTATAGTCAGTAATATTTTTTTTTGGAGGTAAAAATTATGAAAAAGAATCTAAAAACAGGCAAATCTCTCCTATCACTGGCACTCAGCGCAGCAATGGTCGCAGGGCTTATCCCCGCTTGGCCATTCGCACCCCACCACGCCCGCGCAGATGAATTGCCCGAAATCGCTTCGGTAATCACCAACATCCTTCCATCAAGGTTCGAAGATTGGGATGAGGATGAAGAGCGAGTGGTATCGCTCCCCGTAGATAGCCTCGATTGGGAAATAACCGACCATCCCGGCTACGACGGCGCCTACACCGAGCAAATCTCCAAAAATTATAACGGCATCGCCACGCCAAACCATGTGGTCCTCAATGGCAGCACCGCCCGCTTCTTCGGCTATTATGCGCCCGCCCATATGGATAAAATCTTCACCGCCGGCTATGCCGGAGGCTTTGATTCGCTCCGGTTCAGAATGCAGCCAATCGTGATGAATTTCCACACCTTCTCGGAATCCGGCGTGCTATTCAACGGCTCCTTCAGCGGCCCGGGTGACGAATTCTACACAGGCTAT
>WRBX01000102.1 GCA_009784335.1 Oscillospiraceae bacterium | reverse complement strand
TCTTTTTAAGGCAAACGGGAAGACAACGAGAGCAGAATTTGCAAAAATTATTGTTAGTGCTTTTGGTTTTTATGATAGCAAAGCAGAGAACACTATGCTTGATAATCCCGATTATTGGTGGGCTTATCGTTTTATCGGCAGCGCGGTGAACGCGAAAATCGCAAGCGGATATTCGGCGGAATGGTTTGGCGCAAAGGATAATATCACGCGGCAGGATGTGGCTGTGATGCTGGTGAATGCTATTGATAAAGCCGGAATGAAGCTGAGGGTTGTGAATAATAATGCGGTTTTTGAGGATAATGAGGCAATCGCCGATTATGCAAAACAATCGGTTCGCACGCTGCAAATGGCGGGCATAGTGCAGGGCGATAAGAATAATAATTTCTATCCCAAGAATAATGCTGAGCGCGCGGAGATAGCGGTGATGATTTATAGAGTTTTGAACAATGTTCAAAACTAGTGGTTAGTGATTAGTGGATAGTGGCTAGAAATTCTAACCACTAGTCACTAGCCACTAGTCACTGAGAGGAGTTTTTCATGAAAAAGCAACAATATATGCCTATCTGGATACATATCTTAATGTATTTCATCGTTGTGTTCGCCATTGTTTCCTTCTTTTGGCCGTTTGTAATGGCGGACAAGCATCCGGCGTTTTACATCAAAGATGGCGAGGTATGGATTGTGCCTGATGGCAAGGAAGAGCCTGCGCGCATGCTAGGCGCGACCAACACGGTTGTGCCGAGCATTCAGGTTACTCCGAATGGCAAGTGGGCATTTTATCAGCATGGCGGCGATTTATTTAAGGTGCGAACTTCAAATCCCGGCGAGGCAACTAAGTTGCTTTCCAATGAGATTGGGCATTTTGTTATCAGCGAGGATGGGCGGAAGTTAATTTGCCAAAAACCGAGTGAAAATTATGGCAACTCTGATTATTTCGTTTGCGACTTTAACGGCAACAAAACATTTTTGGCGGAAGGTGTGCAAGGTGTTTTAAAAGAATACGGCGATAATAAGAATTTTTATTATCGAGCCGAGGGGAAGCTCTTTTACAAAAAATGGGGCAAAGAGCCGGTTTTGTTGACCGAAGGCTATGATGAGTTTGGCTTGCTCGGTAAGTGGGTGTATTGGACAGAGAAGAACAAGGGCGAATATGATGGAGAAGCAGAATATGGGCTATATTTTGCCAAGAACGGAAAAGTAAAAAAAGTTGCGGGGAATTTAACTTCGCCATATTTGATTCACACCGATGGGGATTTTACATTTTACTTTGTGTCCACGGGCGAGAGAAAAGAATGGTGGGGAGTAAAGGCGGGGCAAACGCCGTTTTTAACTTACACCGATAGAGATGATATGCTGAATTTCCAAGTGCAAGGCGATACGCTTTATGCGCTGGAGAGGTGCGAGCAAGATAAGTTAGCTAATGTGAAAATGGCAAGCAACGGCGATTTATATAAATATAAAATCGGCAATGGCAGGCTACATTCGCGGAAGTTGATTAAAGAAAATGTGATGAGCTATAATACCGGTGAGAAGCTACTTTATATTTATGATGCCGCGGGCAAAGGATTTGAGATTTATGATGGCAAAAAGCTTAAGAGAGTAACTGAAAATGAATATATGGCGGTGCTTGATAACAGCAAAGCAGAGCTGATTTTTATTGATGAAGTGCGATGGGTGCCGGGCGATGCGGGCGAAGGGCACGAAATAATAATGGGCACTTTGAAAAGCTATAAAAACGGCAAGAGCAAGGTGATTGCCGAAGATGTTATGTTTGCTCATTATTTTGGTGATAGATTGTTTTACATTAAAAAAGACGGGCTTTATATGAAGAAGGGTTATAAGGAAGTTAAGATAGATAGCAAAGCTGAGCAGCTTTTGGCACCAGTAACAAATAAATATTAGGAGACTAACTATGGATATGGATGTAGTGAAGTTCTTATTAATAGTAATCGTGGCTGGATGGATAGCAGTATTTTTGCCGAAAAGAATATTATTATTACGAGTAAAGAATATATCTGAAACAAGAAGAAAAGGCATGTCAAGAGATTTTGTGATGGCTATGATAGTCTTTGTAGCGATGACGATAATTACATCATTCTTGATACACCATAACTCTACTATAATTGATAAATCTAATGGAGAAAGTGGAATTCATAGCGGAAATATGGCGGCTGCTTTGTTTTACGGTTTGCTGAAAAATGTGGAAAGACTGGATCCTTTATATTGCTACTTTGCAACACTATTGCAAATGATAGCAGGTGCAGTGTTTGGAATGATAGCCGCGAAAGAACTATATAATGCACTTATTTCCAGAAATGTTGCACAAACTTATGCGTTTTTGTGGTCGTTTTTGCTGATTAATTTATGCAGTATAGCGTATTTGTATTTTAAGTTTTTTGGATTTCTCAAAATTATTGAATACCCCAGTTCATTTGAACGCGGTTTGGCAATCTTTAGCATGGCTTCAAGCATAGTTGCATATTGGATAGTTGTTGTTTATAAAAGTTGTAAATCATTATAGAAGTAAAGTATAAATAGGAGTTGTAAAAAAGGAGAGAAAAATGAAATTTATTTGTGCAACGGAGGTTTTTGCAAAGGCGGTGGGGGTGGCGAGCGTGAGTGTGCCGACCAGTGGGGCGACGGAATTGGCGGCGGCGATTTTGCTCAAAGCCGAGGGCGAAAAGCTGGAAATTTCGGCGATTAGTATGGATACCAACACATCGGTTAGCATTGCGGCTGATATCACCGAGGGCGGCGCGATTATGCTGCCGGCGCATGTTTTCGCCGATATGATTAAGCGGTTTTCGGGCGATGTGATTGAGTTCGAGAGCACCGAAGGGCATTTGGTAACCATGAAATCGGGGCGCACCAAGTGCGAGATTGCCGGGGCCGACCCGCGCGAGTTCCCGGACGCGCCCGAGGTTAAGCCTGAGGGTGAGATTAGGATTGCCGAGAAAACTTTTAGCGATATGATTCGCGGGACATCATTCGCGGCGTCGACCAATGAGCAGCGGCCGACTATTATGGGCTGCTTACTTGAAAAAATGGAGAACGCCATTCGCATGGTGGCGATTGACGGTTATCGCATTGCCATTGTGGAGTATGCCGCAGATGGCGGCGGCGATGCGGCCAAGGTGAATATCCCCGCAAATGCGCTTCGTGAGTGGGCGAAAATCAGCGATGGCAGCGATGATGAGATTGTTATTCGCCTGGGCGCTAAAAATGTGATTATCGAGAAAAACTCGCCTGAGATGGAGATTAAGTTCACCGCACGCGTGATTAACGGCGATTTTATGGATTGGCAGAAATTTATTCCGCCGGAATTTTCCAGCGAGATTGTGCTTGAAAAATCGGATTTGGTGCGCGCGATTGAGCGGGTTTCAACAGTGCTTACAGCCACTCAAAAAGCGCCTGTGAAAATCACTTTTGGCAAGGGCGGCGCTAATTTCTTCTGCGAAACAACGCTGGGCAAGGCCACCGATGATATCGAGAAAAAGACCAACCTTGCTGAATGCATTATGGGCTTTAACAATAGATTTTTATATGATGCGGTGAAAAATGCCGATAGCGATGAGATTAAGCTGCAATGGAACGGGCCGACCGATGCGATGCTGTTAAGCAATCCTGTGGAGGG